>NZ_ALVC01000220.1:0-39745 GCF_000293195.2 Sphingomonas sp. LH128 | reverse complement strand
GCCCGAGTTGCCGGTGATGACCTTGTCGCCGACGATCAGCGGCGCGGCGGTGGCCGAGTAGCCGGCCTGATAGTCGCCGGTCTTCTTGTTCCACACGACCTTGCCGGTGTTGCGGTTGAGCGCGACCAGATGCGCGTCGAGGGTTGCGAAGATGATCTTGTCGCCGTGGATCGCCGCACCGCGGTTCACCACGTCGCAGCACGGCATGATCGCATCGGGCAGGCGGGCGTTGTATTCCCACTTCTTCTCGCCGGTGCGCGCATCGAAGGCGAACAGGCGGGAGTACGATCCGGTGACGTAAATGGTGCCGTCATAGACCAGCGGCTGCGCCTCCTGCCCGCGCTGCTTCTCGCCGCCGAGCGAGGAGGCATAGACCGGGAGCAGCTTGGCGACGTTGCCGGTGTTGATCTGGTCGAGCGAGCTGAAGCGCTGCTGCCAGGGCCCCATGCCATACGTCAGCACGTCGCCGGGGGTGTCGGCGTCCTTGAGCAGATCGGCGCTGGTCGGGCCATCGGCGGCCGAGAGCGGTACTGCCGCGAGGCTGCTGGCTGCCGTCAGGGCTGCGAGTATATGTGTGAAACGCCGCTTCATCCTGTCCCTCCGTTTTTGGGTATTCGGCCGGGGGTGCGTGTCTCGGGAAAATGCCCCCGAACCCCGATCGTCGCCGTGCAGCCTAGGACTGTAGGAGGGCCGGCAAAATTGCACCTTGGGAGGAGGGTTTTGCTGCGTCCTAACGCGCATCCTCGCGGCCCCCTCCGCACATCCCCACACACATCGTCATTGCTTCGCTGCGCTCGCAATGACGAAAGGGGGAGTAGTGACGAGGTGTTAATTGGCGGGCGGAGCGTGACGACCACATGTTCCGGTCATGAAGCGTGATTTCCAGCCGGCGGTCTACATCATGGCGAGCGGGCCGAACGGAACGATCTACGTCGGCGTCACCTCCAACTTGCGCGTCCGGGCATGGCAGCATCGCGAGGGCGTCGTCGATGGCTTCACAAGCAGATATGGCTGCAAGGTGTTGGTATGGTTCGAACTGCACTCGACGATGGAGCATGCCATTCTGCGCGAGAAGCAGCTGAAAGCCGGGTCTCGCAGGAAGAAGCTGGCACTGATCGAAACGCTCAACCCGACGTGGTGCGACATGTTCGAGGAACTGGTGCTGTAGGATCGCGGTCCCGTCTATTGGCCCCCACCCTTCGTCATTGCGAGCGTAGCGAAGCAATCCAGGGCGGTTTGGGCGGCTCTGGATTGCTTCGCTACGCTCGCAATGGCGAAGGTCATGGGGCTGAAGGCCATGGGGATGACGATGGGATAGCAGCACGACAGGCTCCGGTTCGGGGGGCGCCGGTCGCAGTCGGCACCCCCGTCCCCCTCCGGAGCTTTACGCGGTCTGCGAGGCCAGCGCGGGTTTCCACTCGACGCCGTACCGCGCGAAGATCGCCTTCATGCGGCCGTCCTTCGCCATCGCGGCGAACTGTTCCTCGATGGCGAAGCCCAGGTTGCGGCTGTTTTCCTTCACCGCGATGCCGATGTCCCAGCCGGGCGAGAGCATCGCGGGCAGGAAGCCCTTGCGGCGAAGGATGCCCGCGTCGGGTGCGTCGTGCAGGGCGGCCTCGATCTGCGCGGTGCTGGCGACGGCGGCGTCCGCCTCGCCCTTGCCGACGGCCATGACCGCCTCGTAGCCGGTGGGGACGTGGACGACGTCCTTCGACAAGGCCCCGCCCGCATGGCCGAGCAAGTAGAAGTCGGGGATCGAGTCGAGTTCCGCCGCGATCCGTTTGCCCTTCCAGCGCACCGGCATCGCCTCGCAGTCCGCTGCCTCACCGCAGGCGGCGCCGAAGCTCTCGCGGTAGTAGGGGGCGAGGAAGGTGACGTTGTCCTCGCGCGCCATCAGCTGGCGGTCGAAGGGGACGTGCAGCATCACGTCGCAGGGCTGGAAGCCGAGCAGCCCGCCGCGCCAGATGACGTTGCGCAAGTCGTCGGACAGATCCTCGTCCGCCGTGAACAGCGCGATGTCGGCGCGCACGCCCAGCTTCTCGGCAAGGGCATGGGCGAGATCGACGTCGATGCCTAGGGGCTTGCCCTTCTCGTCCCACGACCATGGGCGGTTGTCGGTGTAGAGGCCGACGCGCAGCGCGCCCAGCGCCTTCACCTTCTCCAGCGGCGCGGCCCAGAGCGCGGCAGGCCGCAGGGACGCAAGCGCCCCCACGGCCCCGAGACCCTTGATGAGGGACCGGCGGTCCACCGCTTATTCGTCCGTGTGCTTGGATTCCAGCCAGGCGCGGATCGCCCAGCCGGCCTTCTGGCCCAGTACGTCACCGAAGGGCGGCATGTAGACCTTGCCGTCGTGCGCCGAGCCGTGGCGGAAACGCTCGACGAACCACTCGTCGCCCGACGAGCCCAGTTCGAGATAGCGCAAGTCTGGCGCGATGCCGCCGGAGATCGCTTCGAGGCCGTGGCAGCGCGCGCAGTTCTGGCCGTAGGCTGACTGGCCGATGGCGATCGCCTTCTCGTTCTTCGAGTAGGGGTTCTCGGTCTTCCACACGTCGTTGCCGCCTTCGATGTCGGGCAGGGCAGAGGTGTCCACCGGCTGCGGCACGACGTCGCCGTGCGCGTAGAGATTGGTGCCGATCGAAAGCGAGGTGATGGCGGCGGCGACGGTCAGGACCGCGCGGCCGATGCGAATGGTCATGGATCAGGTGTCCTCTGCGACTTCGGGTTGCGCTTGGCTTCTCTTCCCGAATGTTGCTTTCGGATAACCTTGGGTCCGGGCGGGTGACCAGTTGGCCAATGGTACAAGACCAAGGTGCCATTGCTGCGGATGCCGGAAGGCGTAGGTTTCGGCGTATGGAGAGAAGCCTGAAGACTTTCGCGCTGGCGCTTTGCGCCCTTTATGCCGCCCCGTCCCATGCGCAGGATGCCGATGGCGCCGTGACGCGCGCCTATGTCAGCAACGAGCGGTCCTCGACCGTCACCGTCATCGATCTGGCGAGCGGAAAGGCGGTGGCGCAGTGGCCGGTGGGCAAGCGTCCGCGCGGGATCACCATGACGCGCGATGGCAAGTACGTGCTCGTCTGTGCCAGCGCCGACAATGCGGTGGAAGTTCGCGACCCCGCCACCGGCGCGCTGGTGGCGACTTTGCCATCGGGCGCGGACCCGGAACAGTTCTTCGCCTCGCACGACGGAAAATTGCTCTACGCCGCCAACGAGGACGACGGCGCGGTGACCGCGATCGACCTCTCCGCGCGCAAGGTCGCCTGGCAGGTGACGGTGGGCAAGGAGCCCGAAGGCGTCGCGGAAAGCCCGGACGGCAAGTGGCTGCTGGTCACCAGCGAGGAGGACAATTCGGTCGCCTGGATCGACCTCGCCACCCACACCGTCGCCGGGGAGACGGAGACCGAGGCGCGGCCCCGCCATGTCGAGTTCACGCCCGATGGCAAGCACGTCTGGATCGCGGCGGAAGTGGGCGGGGTGGTGCAGGTCGCCGATGTCGCTTCGAAGGACGTCGTGAAGACCATCCGCTTCGCCCCGTCGGGTGCGCCGGACTACAAGGTCATGCCCTGCGGCATCCGCTTCACGGCGGATGGCAAGACGGCGGTGGTGGCGCTCGGCCGGGCGGACAGCATCGCGCTGGTGGACGTGGCGAGCGGGGAGGTGCGCGGCTACGTCAAGGTCGGCGCGCGGCCGTGGCACCTCGCGATCCTGCCCGGCGGGGGTAGCGCGCTGGTCGCCAATGGGGCGAGTGACGACCTCTCGCTGGTGGACCTCGCGGCGATGAAGGTCACCGCGACGATCCCGGCGGGCGAGGGGCCGTGGGGCGTGGCACTGGGGCGCTGAGGTAGCGCTGTGGTCCTTCGACAAGCTCAGGACGAGCGGGGTTTGGAATAGGCTTCCAATCCTCAATTCTATCCCATTTCCGCTCAGGCTGAGCTTGTCGAAGCCCCCTCGGTCAAACGCCATCCTCCCAAAGTACCACTGCCCAAAGTCCAATTTCGCGCCGCCCGCCCCGGCCGCATGGTCCGCCTCAGTCGCAGGAATAGACGACAACTTCCAACGGGGGACGGATCCATGATTTCGCGGATCATTTTACGCGGCGGTGCCGCGCTGG
Source organism: Sphingomonas sp. LH128 (assembly GCF_000293195.2). Classification (NCBI taxonomy): domain Bacteria; kingdom Pseudomonadati; phylum Pseudomonadota; class Alphaproteobacteria; order Sphingomonadales; family Sphingomonadaceae; genus Sphingomonas; species Sphingomonas sp. LH128. Next base: position 35,634 of record NZ_ALVC01000220.1, on the reverse strand, counting down.
GCGTACTCGCCTTGGCTATAGCACCCGCCTACGCAGGCAGCAGCGAGGCGCTTCTGAAGCGCCTGCACGAAAAGGGCATTCTCAGCGACGAGGACTACACCGAGCTGCTCGCGCAGGAGCAGGCCGAAGCCTCCGCACCCGCTCCGGCCTCGGCACCCGCCGCAGCCGCGCCCGCCGGTGACCCCGGCCTTTACGTCAAGCGTACCGAGAGCGGCATCGGCCTCGAAGTCGGCCCGGCGACGATCAAGTTCTCGGGCTCGGTCAACGGCTTCTACGTCCACGACAACCCGGCGAGCGCATCGGCCACCACCGCCGTCACCGGCGGCGTCGCCAGCGTCGGCACGCGCAATTCCAGCGCGGTGCGCAACGGTCTGCTGCCGGGCTTCCTGAAGGTCGAGGTGAGCACGAAGCAGGAGGGCTGGGACATCGGCGCCTTCTTCGGCATGTATCCTGGCATCAACTCGGCCGCATGGGGGGCGCTGGGCGCCAACAACGGCGGCCAGCCGACCGCGCTGGCGACGGCGGGCATCGATTTCCGCCAGACCTACCTGACCTTCGGCAAGCCCACCGTCGGCACTTTCAAGATCGGCCGCGACATCGGCCTGTTCGGGTCGGAGGCGATCCTCAACGACATCACGCTGCTTTCATCCGGTACGCCGGGGGGCAACGTGGCGCCGGGCAACACGACGCTCGGCCGCATCGGCGTGGGCTATATCTACACCGACTTCCAGCCGCAGATCACCTATACCTCGCCCAGCTTCGGCGGCGTGCAGGCATCGGTGGGCGTGTTCCAGCCGCTGTCCTCGCTGACCGGCCCGGCGCAGGAGAACTCGCAGCCCGGCTTCCAGGGCAAGATCACCTATGACGCGACGCTCGGCGGCATCGGCCTTCGCGCCTGGGCAGGCGGCGTGACGCAGCGCCACAACGAGATCACCGGCCAGAGCTACACCGGGCAGGGCCTCGACTTCGGTGGCAAGCTGACGGCGGGGCCGATCACGGCGGTGGGTTACTACTACACCGCCAAGGGCCTCGGCACGACGGTACTGGGGCTGCACGACACCGACGGCTTCGGCAACGCCCGCAAGAGCGACGGCTTCTACCTTCAGGCGCTCGCCAGCTTCGGCAAGTTTGCGGTGGGCGGCAGCTATGGCGAGAGTTCGCTGCATTATGCGAACGCGGCCGATGCTCTGGCCAGTCCGAACCTCGTCGACACCAATTCGAGCTGGGTCGGGCAAGTCCGCTACAGCCTGACCAGCTGGGTCACGCTGATCGGCGAGTACACCCATTCGAAGGCCAAGGCGCATTCCGGCAACGAGGCGTCGAGCGACGCCCTCGCGCTGGGCGGCATCCTGTTCTTCTGATCCTTGCGTCGTCCCGGCATGCACCGGGGCGACGCGCCACCATCACCGGAGTCGCAGCCATGATGGAATATCGTAAGTTACCTCCGGAACGCCCGGCCGAAGCGGGGCCGCACGGGAGGTCAGACCCATGAACACCATGAAGTACAACGCCGGCGCGCGCACGCTGCACTGGATCATCGCATTGCTCATCATCGGCAACCTCGCCAGCGGGCTGCTGCACTTCGCGATACCCGTCCACAAGGCGATCGGGCTGACGGTGCTGGTGCTCTCGCTGGCGCGGCTCGGCTGGCGCATGGCGTGGAAGGCGCCGCCGTACCCGGCCTCGATGAGCCGCGCCGAAGTCGGCCTCGCCCATGCGGTGCACGGGGTGCTCTACCTGTTCATGATCGCGATGCCGCTGTCGGGCTGGATCATCGCGTCGGCGGGCAAGTACCCGCTGTCGTGGTTCGGGGTGTTCCAGTGGCCCAAGCTCTCGGTCGTCAAGGGCAGCGCGATCTACGGCGCGGGGCACGAGTTCCACGAGATCGGCGGCTGGGTGCTGCTGGTGCTGGTGCTCGGCCACATCGCGGCGGCGCTGCGCCATCATTTCATGCTGAAGGACGGCGTGCTGCGCCGGATGTTGTAACGGTGCAGACCCTTCCTTCGTCATTGCGAGCATAGCGAAGCAATCCAGGGCGGTCTGCTCGGCCCTGGATTGCTTCGCTGCGCTCGCAATGACGAGGTGGGGGTGCCAAACGGGGAGGGCGCCGCAAAGGCGCCACGAGGGATGCGAAAGACAAGTCTTATCATCGCCGGGCTGATGGCCTCGGCCTCGCCGGTTCTGGCCGAGGAAGCGCCCATCGTCGTCACCGCACCGGGCGGCGCCATCGACCTCGACGAAGCGCGCGAGATCGACCCGCAGGCGCTCGACATCGCGGGCAAGCGCGATCTGGCCCGCGCGCTGGAACGCACCGTACCGGGCCTGACGCTGGCTGAATCGACCGGCAACCCGTGGCAGGCAGCGATCACCTGGCGCGGGTTCTCCGCCTCGGCGCTGCAGGGCGCGGAGCAGGGCATGGCGGTCTACCTCGACGGGGTGCGCTTCAACCAGCCGTTCGGCGACGTGGTGCTGCTCGACGTGGTTCCCGAAATGGCGCTGGCGAACGCGCAGCTCAACGATGCCAACCCGGTGCTGGGCCGCAATGCGCTGGCGGGCTCGCTGCTGCTGACCACGCATGATGGCGTGAGCCTGTCGGGTCTGCGCCTGCAGGCGGACGTGGACACGCTCGGCAGTGTGGGCGGCAGCGCCTCGCTGGGGCTGGGCGACAAGGCCGACAACCTCCTGATCGTCGCCGAGGCGCGGCATGACGACGGCTGGCGCGTCGCCTCACCCTCGACGCTGAAGCGCGTGTTCGCCAAGGGCGTCCACGATGCCGGGGCATGGGGGATCGAGGTGCAGGGCCTCGCCGCCGACACCGATCTCACCGGCAACGGCGTCGCCCCGGTCGAACTGCTCGCCGCCAAGTGGAACGCGGTATTCACCACGCCCGACGTCACCCACACCCGCTTCGCGCGGCTGGTCGCCGCACCGTGGATCGCGGCAGGCGAGACCGGGCGCATCGAACTGCGCACCCATTGGCAGACCCTCACCCGCAAGAGCGCCAACGGCGACCTCGCCGACTTCGGCGCCTGCGAGGACGATGCGGGCTACCTCTGCCTCGGCGACGACGACGAGTTCGAGGAACCCTTGCTGGCGAACGGCGCCCGCGTGGTGAACGACCCGGCGGTGGACGACTACGCCGTGTTCAACCGCGGCCGCGAGCGCACCCGCAGCGGCGGTGCCATGCTGCAATGGCTCGACGAGCGCGAGACCGAGAACGGCACCCGCCGCTTTGCCGTAGGCGCTTCGTGGGAGCGCGCGCGCACCCGCTTCACCGCCACCACCGAACTGGGCGAACTGGAGGAGGACCGCTCGGTCGAGGGCCTCGGCCTGCTGCTGACCTCGGAGGAGGGCGGCATCACCCCGGTCGACGTCGTCACCCGCATGAGCGACCTGGCGCTTTTCGCCAGCGCCGAAGTGCCGCTGACCCCCGCGCTGACGGTCGAGGCCGGGGCGCGCTGGTCGCGCAACACGGTTAGACTGGACGACCGGCTGGGCGACGCGCTCGACGGCAGCCACCGGTTCAGCCGCCTCAACCCCTCGATCGAGTTCGATTATGCGCTGGGGGCGGATGTGCATGCGACGGCGGGCTTCGCGCTCACCAGCCGCAATCCGACGCCGGCGGAGCTGTCCTGCGCCGATCCGGAATCGCCCTGCACGCTGGCGAACTTCTTCATCGCCGATCCGCCGCTGAAGGCGATGACCGCGCGCAACTGGCATGCCGGGCTGTCGGGCGGCGCCAATGCTTTTGGGGCAGCGCTGACATGGCGGGTGAACGGCTGGCGGTCGGACACGAGGAACGACATCCGCATGATCGCCTCGGAAGTGCGCGGGCGGGCCTATTTCGCCAACCTCGGCGAATCGCGGCGGCAGGGGATCGAGGCCTCGGCCGACTGGCGACAGGGCGGCTGGCGGTTGTCGGGAAGCTATGCCTTTACGGATGCGAAGTTCTGGCAGGATTTCGCGGTTTCGAGCCCCTCCAACCCCGAGGCGGACGAGGACGGTCTGGTCGAAGTCCAGCGCGGCGATCGCCTGCCGGGCGTGCCGCGCCATTCGGTGAACCTCTACGCTGGGCGGGCCGGGAAAGGCTGGGAACTGGGCTTCGCGATGAGGGCGCGCTCGGGACAGGTGCTGGTGGGCGATGAGGGCAACGACAATGCGAAGACCCCGGCCTACGCGGTGTTCGACATGATGGGCCGGGTGGAAGTCGCGCCGGGGATCGAGCTGGCGGCGGAACTGCGCAACATGTTCGACCGGCACTACGTCACGATGGGCACGTTCTCCGAGATCGACGAGATCGAACTGGCCGAGGCGCCCGGTGCGGACAATCCGCGCGCTTATGCTCCGGGGGCGCCGCGCAGGCTGACGGTGTCGGTTCGGGCGCGGTTTTGAGGGCGGCTTTGGCCCACCCCGTCCGGCTAGGCAGCAAGCTGCCAAGCCTCCCGGCCCTCCCGCACGCGGGAGGGCTGACGCGCTTCACCCCCTCCCGCTTGCGGGAGGGGGTGAAGCGAGACTTGGGCCGCAGGCCCTAGTCGCAGCGGGGTGGGCCGGAGCCCGAGACTGAGCCTACAACCTCGGCAGCAACCGCGCTTCAAGCCCCGGATAGAGATGCGAGACGCTGCGCTGCAATTCGTAGCGCGCCGCCTTCAGCCCGGCGAACCGCGCGGGGATCGGCAGTTCCCCCGCCTCGGTCATGTCGAACCCGTCGGCCACTGCCTGCGTTAGCGTGGCCTCCAGCCAGTCGAGCCAGTCGCGCGTCTGCACAATCGCACCACCATCGCGGTCCAGCGGCCCGTGCCCCGGCAGCAGCAGCCCATGCTGCACCGCCGTCAGCCGATCGAGCGCCGCGCGCCACTTCGCCAGATCCGCATGCGGGGTCGAAGGCGCGCGGTCGTGGAACACGAGGTCGCCCGCCAGCAGCGTGCCCGTCGCCTCGTCGAGCAGCACCAGATCGCCCGCCGAATGCCCCTGCATCGCGAAAAGCCGAAACCTGCGCCCGCCGAACAGGGCCTCCCCCTCCGCCACGTCGCCGAGCGGCAGGACGACATGGGTGCCCTTCATCCAGTCCGACAGCAGGCGATACATGGCATCGGAGAACCCCTCGCCGTCGCGCTCCAGATCGGCGCGGGTGGCGGGCAGGGCGTGGACGATGGTGGGATCGAAGGCCGCCGCCCCCAGCGCATGATCGGGATGCAGGTGGCTGACGTAGACCCGCCCCACCGCCTTCCCCGTCACCGCCTGCGCCAGCGCGCCGAGCGCCTTGCCATGCTCCAGCGAGACGCCCGGATCGAACAGCACCGCGCCCGCATCGGTGGCGATGATGGCGCTGTTGGCGATCATCCCGCCGTTGTCGAACAGGATCGGCGCATCGGCGCCGCGCACCATCCACACGCCCTCGGCGACGGGCTCGGCCTTGGGGGCATAGGCCCCGGCGAACGTCTCTGCGCGGGCGGCGACGGGCAGCGCCAGCGCAGCGCCGATCAGGCTGCGGCGGGTGAGGTTCACCTGGCTGCCAGCGCCGCGCTGCGCGGGGTGACCACGCCGTCGAACTCCAGCCCCGAACTGTCGCGCGCGGCGACCGTGAGCGGCCCCTTCGTATCGTCGACGATGAAGGTGAAGGCGGGGTCTTCGGCCACCGCTCCGAAGACCTGGAGGTCGGCGAGCGGGGTTCCGGCCGAGGAGGTCACGGTCACCCGCTCGATGTTGTAGGCGGCGATGTTCTCGACGAGGCCGGTGTCCATCGGGTGCCGTAACGTCACCCTGAGGCGCGTTTGAGTGCCGCTGAGTACCCATGCAGCACCGTGCATTTCGCCGAGGTGGTCGGCCCAGTCGCCCTTGACCCGGCTGACCGGCGGGGCCGAGCAGCCGCCGCCCGCCGCATCGATCCAGTTCCCCGAGACGTGCCACACCCCGTCCGTCGTGAGCACTGCCGCGCGCACCGGGGTGCGCTGGTCGAGCTTGATGCGCGTCGCCAGAAACGGCGCGGCGGCGCGGGGGGCATAGTCCACCGCGACAGGAATCGGGTTGAGGTCGGCGAAGATCAGGATGCGCTTCACCTGTGGCAAGGCGCGCGCATCGACGGTGACGGGAAAGACGCGCTGGTTCTCGGCGATCTCGGGGATTTCGACCTTCACGGCAGGGTCGAAGCGCACCGTGGCGCCGCCGAACAGACGCTCGGCGTGATACTCCCACATCGGCGATTTCAGCGGGTCGGCAGGCAGCGCGAAGGCGGCCGGGACCGGCGCGGCGAGGATGGCGATGAGGGCCAGCAGGATCTTCTTGCGGATCATACCAAGGGCCAATGTAGGCCGGGCCTCGGCCGCGTCATATTGGACCTTGGGAGGAGCCATGAAACGCATCGGACGAAGGCTGGCGATAGGGCTGATTCTGGCGGCCGTTTGCGTCCCGGTCGCGCGCGCTGCCGACGATTTCGACGTCGATGGCTACCGCACCGCCCGCTACCGCGCGCCGGTGGACCGGCTGCCCGCGCCCGCCCGCCGGATCGCGTTGGAGGACGCGCTCGGGCTGGACGAAGCGCTGTTCATCGACGTGCTTCCGGTCGAGTCCGGCCACCGTGACCCCGCGACCGGCCAGTGGCGCCTCAGCCAGCCGCACGAGACAGTGCCCGGCGCGCTCTGGCATCCGGAGACGGGGCGCAGTCCGGTCGATCCGGTGCTCTGGCGCGGGCTGGAGCAGGCGGTCGCCGAGGCGCGCCGGGGGAGTCCGCGCCTGCCGGTCGTGCTGTTCTGCCGCACCGATTGCTGGATGGGCTGGAACGCCGCGCGGCGTCTGGCGAAAGGCGGCGTGCGTCACGTCTACTGGCTCGCCGAGGGGATCGAGGGCTGGCACGCCGCAGGCCGCGCACTGGTACGGGCGGAGCCGGTGGTGGTGGCTCCGAGCTGATCGTCACCCACCATCGTCATTGCGAGCGTAGCGAAGCAATCCAGGGTGGTTCAGCGCGGCCCTGAATTGCTTCGCTACGCTCGCAATGACGGACAAGGGATAAGAAAACCCGCCCGCCGCTGGGTCGCGGCGGACGGGCCTCCTTGAGAGTCGGTCGTGAAACTCAGCGCTGCTTCTTGAGGTAGTCGATGATTTCCTTGCGCTTCGCCGCGTCTTTGAGGCCGGGGAAGCTCATGCGGTTGCCGGGAACCAGCGCGCGCGGATTCTCCAGCCACTTGTCGAGCGTGGCGTCGTCGAGCGTCAGGCCCGACTTCTTCACCGCGTCCGAGAAAGCGAATTTCCCCTGGCCCATCTTATGGCCATAAGTCCCGAACAGGTTCGGGCCGAGCTTGTCGGGCGCGCCCTTGGCAACGTTGTGGCATACCGCGCAGCGTGCGAACGAGACCGGCGGCGCGGCCGGAGCGGCGGGGGCGGCCTCTGCGGTCGATGTCAGCGCGGCCTGTCCGCCGAAGCAGGCCACCAGCGCCAGCGCTCCCGCAGCGGCGAGGCCCATGCGCTTCTGCCTGATGTTCATGTCATGTCTCCCGTTATGCCTGTCCTGTGGCCTGTCGCTTTCGCACGGGGCATGGCGGGTCGATATTGGACTTTGGACCGGGCCGATATTCGACCAAGCGGCATCGTACCAAGGGTCACTTGTCCGCCTCCGCCCCGCAGGCGCAGTCTGGCGCCGGGCAAAAGGGGGAGCGGACTTGCTGAACGAGCACAAACTGCGCCGCATGGTAGTGAGCGAGATGCACTTGCGACGCTGGCCTCTGGTCCGCGCGCCGGCCTCGATCGTGCAGTTCGTGCGTGTGCTCGATGCCGCCGACCGCGAGGAGGAACTGGCGGCGATGCGCGCGCTGCCTTCGGCCGGGCCGATAGAGCCGTGCAGTCGGCCTCGCCATCTTTCCGGGACCCTCGCGCCGGGGCTCGCCTTCACATGGGAGCGGCACAGCGAGGCGAGCACGACGACGCTGTTCGTGACCGGCGGCGCGGCGATTCGGCCCGCTCTCAGCGATGCGCTGGCATGGGCGGGGAGCCTGCCGGGCAAGGTCATCCGGGCCTCGCGCGTGCAGCTGGTCGAGGATGAGGCGGCGGCGCTGGCGCTGCTGCCCGAACTCGGCTTCGCGGCGGACGACCTCGTCACCTGCTACATCGGCGATGCGCCCGGAGAACGGCAGGCGCGGATCTGGTCGGACTTCCGGCTGCGCGAGGACGGCTTCGGGGTGATTCTCGCGGCGGCGTGCGGGATGGCGCCCATTGGCGGGGGCGGTGCGCTCTCGCGCACGGTGCAGCGGCTGCAGGAGTTGGGCAACTACCGCAACCTCGCGCTGCTCGGCCTGCCTGTTGCGCGTGAGGGCTGGCGCGCGCTCGACCGGATCGAGGCGATGCTGGGCGAAACCAACCGCGCCGTCGCCCGCCCCGAAGTCACCGACGATGATCTGCTGGAGGACGTGACCCGCCTCTCGATGGAACTGGTGGCGCAGGCCAGCGCCTCCGATTTCCGCATGAGCGCGACCGCCGCCTACGCCACCATCGTCGAGGAGCGGCTGGCCGAACTCAACATCGCCGCGATCCCGGGGCAAGTCTCGCTGGCGGACTTCACCCAGCGCCGCTTTCTGCCCGCCGTGCGGACCTGCGCCGCGCATCGCCGCCGGGCCGAGCAGCTGTCGCAGCGCACGTCGCAGGCACTGGCGCTGCTGAGGGTGCGAATCGAGACGCGAATCGAGAACCAGAACGGCCTGCTCCTCGCCTCGATGGAGCGTAGCGCCTCGCGCCAGTTGCGCCTGCAACAGCTGGTGGAGGGGCTCTCGGTCGTCGCGGTGAGCTACTACGCGCTCGGCCTGATCGCCAAGGTACTGGAAGGCGTGGAGGAACTGGGCCTGAGGATTCACGCCCATGTAGGCACCGCGCTGCTGGCGCCGCTGGTGCTTGCGGGGGTGTGGCTGGCCATCCACCGAATGAAGCGGCGCATTCTCGGTCCGGAGGAAGGAAAATGACGCTGGATGAAAATAATCTGCAAGACTCACTTGCCGGGTCCGGATTCGTGCGCTAGTGGCGCGCTCCTGCCCCGGAGCGGATGCAAATCCAGCTCCAAGATTTAGCGGTCGTGGCGGAATTGGTAGACGCGCAACGTTGAGGTCGTTGTGGGCGAAAGCCCGTGGAAGTTCGAGTCTTCTCGACCGCACCAGGCAGTATTCGAACAGCACTGATCAGGGCCCTCGGGCTCCCCTCGCAAGAGGGGGATCAGCTGTTCGTATCCTTTTTCGACCAGAAGCATCTGCCTGCGGCGACCGGGATTATCCCCGACGCTGGCCATCGCCGCGTTCGGACGGACATGGGCAAATCTGCACGAATGTTCCAGAGTCGCTCCACATCACTGCTGTAACGAGGCGCAATGCCCTCCCGGAACGTCCATTCCCGTATCCACGTGCTTGCCATCGGCGGCGCGCATCAGTTCGGCCATATCGTGCCGGTCGCCTGTGAGCTTGCCCGCCGTCATCCGGGGCAGGTACGCCTGTTCGTTTCCGCCGAGGCCGAAGTGGCGGCGGCCATGGCCTATGCAGGGCAGGGCGCGGCGCCCGAGATCGTCGTCATGCGCCTGCCCGCCGTCACTGCGCTGCTGCCGGCCTCGATGCACAAGTTCGTGCGGCTTACGCTCTGGGCGAAGCGGCTGCGCGATGCGGCGGTGATCCTCTGCGCCGAGCGGACCTCCACCATGCTCAAGCGCCTGCCGGGGGATTGCCCGCCGATCCTTCACATCCCCCACGGAGCGGGCGACCGCGCGGTCGGTTTCGAGCCGCGCTTCCGCCTGTTCGATCACGTCATGCTGGCGGGCCGCAAGGACCGCGATCGCCTCGTCGAAGCGGGCTTCGTGAGAGCGCAGGACTGCACCGTCACCGGCCCGGTCAAGCTGGCCGCCGTGCTCGATAATGCGCAGGCCCGGCCACCGCTGTTCGACAACGCGCGGCCGACGATCCTCTACAACCCGCACTTCTCGAAGAAGCTCTCCTCGATCGAGGCGTTCGGGCGGGGGCTGATCGCGGCAGTGGCGGCGGACGGGCGCTACAACCTCGTCGTCGCGCCGCACGTGCGGCTGGCGAAGCGATGGTCGGCGGCGAAGCGGCGCGCGTGGGAGGCGCTGGCGATCCCGGGGCAGGTCACCGTCGATCTCGGCTCGCCGCGCTGCAACGACATGACCTATACGCTGGGCGCGGACCTCTACGTGGGCGACGTCAGCAGCCAGGTCTACGAATTCCTCGTCCGCCCGCGCCCGTGCCTGTTCGTCGATGCCAAGGGCGTCGACTGGCAGGACAGCGAGGACTACGCGATGTGGCACTTCGGCGAGGTGATCGCCCCCGACGCCGACCCCGTTGCCGCGATCGAGCGCGCCTTCGCGGCGCACGGGGACTACGTCCAGCAGCAGCGCGAGCGCATGACCTACACCATCGACGGCATCGCGTGGCTGGCTGACGGCACGCCGACTTTCGGCACGCGTTGCCCGGTGCGCGAGGCGGCAGACACGGTGGAACGGTTCGCGGGGCTGAGAATGAAGGCAATCGCGGCAATCGCTTGACCCCCAATTAGCGCGATTATCCACCTATCCTCGTCATCCCCACCTTCGCGGGGATGACGGGATGTGCTTACGGCCTTTCCGGCGGGGATCGAACGGCGGTGTGGACCTGCCTCCAGAATGGGAACATAAGAAGAACATAATTCCCGATTCGTAAGGCCCGTCCCATGTCCCGCCCTCAGGCCCCCGCCTGTATCGAAGATCCGCCCCCGGGCACGCTCCCACGCCTCGCCCGGGCGCAGCTGCACGAGGTCCATGCAGAGGCCGAGGACTGGGCCTCGGCGCTGGCTTTCGCCTTCGGCATGGTGGACGCAGAGAAGGCGCGCCCCGTCCTCCTGCTACGCCCCCGCCGCAAGGGCGCGGGCCTCGTGCCGTGCGGTGAGGGGCTGCGCGCGCTCGGCGTGGACCCGGCGCGGCTGGTGATCGTCGATGCCCGTAATGATGCTGCCCTGCTGCGCGCGGGGCTGGACGCGGCGCGCAGCAGCGGTCCGGCGGCGGTACTGATGGAAAGCTGGGGGGCGATGCGCGAATACGACCTCGTCGCCAGTCGCCGCCTGATCCTTGCGGCGGAAGGCTCGCGCATCCCGGTGGTGATCCTGCGCGGCGATGCCGAGCCCCGCTCCAGCGCCGCACATACCCGCTGGACGGTTTCCAGCGCCCCCTCGACCCCGCTGGAGATGCGCGCGCCGGGGGCCGCGACGCTGCTCGTCGAACTCGTACGCAGACGCGGCGGCCCGGCGGGGCAGCGCTGGCGGCTGGAATGGAATGAAGACCATGGTGGTTTCCGCGAACTCCCCCTCGATACCCGGCCCAGCACCGAAGAGCGCGGGCCGCCGCTACCTGGCACTGTGGTTCCCCTTTCTGCCGTGCGAGCGCGCGCGCCGCTCCGGCGTACTGCCTGACACAGACGCCCCGCAGGCCCTCGTCGCGCGCGATGGACAGGCGCTGCGCCTCGCTGCCGTGGACGTGACCGCGATGCGGCAGGGCCTGTCTTCCGGCATGACCCTCGCCGATGCGCGGGCGCGCAGCCCGGACCTTGCCATCGCGCCGCACGATCCCATCGCCGACGCGCGGGTGCTGGAGCAGCTGGCGGGGGCGATGATCGCCTTCACCCCGCTCGTCGCGCTCGATGCCCCCGATGGTCTGCTGCTCGACGTCACCGGCTGCGCGCACCTGTTCGGCGGGGAGGAGGCGCTGGTGCGCCGCGTGGTGAAGGAGGTCGGTCCGACTACCCGCCACGCCCTCGCGCCCCATTCCGCCGCCGCCCGCGCGCTTGTGCGTTTCGGTGGAGGGGCTGACGTGCGCACCCTCCCGGTCGCCGCGTTGGAACTGGACGAGGGCGCGCTCTCCGGCCTGCGCCGTGCGGGCCTCGAGACGCTGGGCGACCTTGCCGCGCGGCCGATGGCGGGGCTGGCGGCGCGCTTCGGGGAGCTTGCGGTCAGCCGCCTGCGCGCCATTCTGGGAGAGACCGGCAGCCCGGTCATCCCCGTCCGCCTGACCGAGCCGATCCGGCTGGAGACGCGCTTTCCCGAACCGCTGGGCCGCACCGACGATGCGCTGGAGGTGGTCGAGGACATGCTCGCGCAGGCCGGGCGCACGATGGAGCAGCGCCAGCTGGGCGGGCGGCGCTGGGCGGTCACGCTCCACCGCAGCGACAACCAGCGGCGGCGGCTGGTGGTGGAGACGGGCCTTGCGGTGCGCGATCCCGCCGCCGTCATGCGCCTGCTGCGCGAGCGGATCGACACGCTTTCCGACCCGCTCGACCCCGGCTTCGGCTTCGATGCGATCACCCTGGCGGTGCTCCACGCCGATCACTTGCCCTCGCGCCAGATCCTGCTTGAGAGCGGCAAGGAAGAAAACGCCGATAATGTTTCGGCGCTGGTGGACCAGCTCAGCGTGCGGCTGGGCGAGGACAGCGTGCGCCGCCTGATCCCGCGTGACCGCCACTTGCCCGAGAAGGCGCAGGCGCTGGTTCCTGCGCTGCGCCTGCGCGGTGCCGCATGGCCGGAGCCCGAAGACATGCCGCCCCGCCCGCTGCTGCTGCTCGACCCGCCGCAACCGGTCGAGGTGATCGCCGGTGTCCCCGACAGCCCGCCCCAGCGCTTCCGCTGGAAGGGCCGCCTCCACGACGTCACGCTGGCCGAGGGACCGGAGCGGATCGGCGCGGAATGGTGGCTGAAACGCGGCGGCCACATGCCGGGAGGTGCGGGGGAAACGCGCGACTACTACCGCATCGAGGACGGCGCGGGCCGCCGCTACTGGATCTTCCGCCACGGCCTGTTCAGCGAGAAACCCGACCCGCGCTGGTATCTCCACGGCCTGTTCCCGTGAACTTCGCCGAACTGGTCACCGCAACCAACTTCAGCTTCCTGCGCGGCGCCTCGCCGGGGGAGGAGATGGTCGCGCGCGCGCTGGCGATGGGCATGGCCGGCATCGGCATCGCCGACCGCAATACGGTGGCGGGCGTGGTCCGCGCCCATCGCGCATGGAAGGAGATGGGCCGGGCGAAAAGCGGGCTGCGCCTGCTGGTCGGCGCGCGGCTGGTCTTCGCCGACGGCACGCCCGACGTCGTCGCCTACCCGATGACCCGCCACGGCTGGGGCCGCCTGACGCGCCTGCTCACCGTGGGCAACCGCAAGGCGAAGAAGGGCGAGTGCGAGCTGCATCTGAGCGACCTTGCCGAGCACGCGCAGGATCTGGCGCTGATCGTGATGCCGGGAGATGGGGACGCGGACGAAGCGCTGCTCGCCACCCTGCGCGGTTTGACGCCGAAGCTATGGCTCGCCGCCACGATGCCGCGCGCGGGCCGCGATGCGCGAGTGTTGGCGCAGCGCATGGCGTTGGCCGCCCGCGCGGGCGTGCCGCTGATCGCCACCAACGACGTGCTCTACGCGACGCCGGAGGACCGCCCGATGCAGGACGTCCTCACCTGCATCCGCGAGGGACTGACCGTCCAGACCGCCGGCCGCCGCCTCGCCGCCAATGCCGAGCGGCACCTCAAGCCTCCTGCCGAGATGGCCCGCCTCTTCCGCGCCTGCCCCGAGGCGCTGACGGCGACGCAGGACCTCATGGCCTGCGTGAAATTCACCCTCGACGATCTCAAGTACGAATACCCCCACGAACCTGTCCCCGAAGGCTGGGAGCCGCAGCCGTGGCTGGAACATCTCGTCATGGAGGGTTCGCGCAAGTGGTTCCCCGATGGCCTGCCGCCCAAGTACCAGGAGACGCTGGACGAGGAATTCGGTCTGATCCGCGAACAGAAGATCGCGTACTACTTCCTCACCGTCCACGACATCGTGCAGTACGCGCGCGGTCTGGAGAAACCGATCCTGTGTCAGGGACGCGGCAGCGCGGCCAACTCGCTGGTCTGCTATTTCCTCGGCGTGACCCCGATCGACCCGGTGCAGGAAAAGCTGCTGTTCACGCGCTTCCTTTCCACCGAGCGCGACGAGCCGCCCGACATCGACGTCGATTTCGAGCATTCCCGCCGCGAGGAAGTGATGCAGTACATCTACCGTCGCTACGGCCGCGAGCGCGCCGGGATCGCCGCGACCACGATCTGCTACCGCCAGCGCAGCGCCATCCGCGAAGTCGGCAAGGTGCTGGGCATGAGCGAGGACGTCACCGCGCGGCTTTCGGGCACCGTCTGGGGCAGTTGGGGCGGCGACGAACTTCCCGAAACGCGGCTGACCGAGGCGGGCTTCGACCCCGGTAATCCGCAGGTGGAGCGCTTGCGCGACATGGTCGGGCGGCTGCTCAACTATCCGCGCCACCTGTCGCAGCACGTCGGCGGCTTCGTGCTGAGCGAAGGGCGGCTCGACGAACTGGTGCCGATCCACAATGCGGCGATGGAGGACCGCACGTTTATCGAGTGGGACAAGAACGATCTGGAATCGCTCGGCCTGATGAAAGTCGACATTCTGGCGCTCGGCATGCTGACGGCGATCCGCAAGAGCTTCGACCTCCTGCGCGATCACGGTTTGCGCGATCTGGAACTGGCCACCGTCCCGCAGGGCGACAAGCCGACCTACGACATGCTGTGCACCGGCGACAGCATCGGCACCTTTCAGGTCGAGAGCCGCGCGCAGATCGCGATGTTGCCGCGCATGAAGCCGCGCATCCTCTACGATCTCGTCATTCAGGTCGCCATCGTGCGGCCGGGGCCGATTCAGGGCGGCATGGTCCATCCCTATCTGCGGCGGCGCACGGGGGAGGAGGAGGTGGTCTTTCCGGGGCCACCGGGAGAGATGGAGGATCTGCTCCACAAGACCATGGGCGTACCGCTGTTTCAGGAACAGGCGATGCGCCTTGCGATCGTCGCGGCGAAGTTCACGCCTGCAGAGGCCGACCGCCTGCGCCGCTCGATGGCCACGTTCCGACGCAACGGTACGATCCACCAGCATCAGGAGAAGTTCGTCAACGGTATGGTTCGGCGCGGCTACCCGCAGGATTTCGCGGAAGGCTGCTTCAAGCAGATCGAGGGTTTCGGCGAATACGGCTTTCCCGAAAGCCATGCGCAGGCGTTCGGGCTGCTGGCCTATGTCTCGTCATGGCTGAAGTGCCACTATCCGGCGGTGTTCACCTGCGCGTTGCTCAACAGCCAGCCGATGGGTTTCTATGCGCCCGCGCAGCTGGTCGCCGATGCGCGCCAGCACGGGGTGGAGGTGCGGCCCATCGACATCGCCGCAAGCTGCTGGGACAACACGCTGGAAGGCGAACGTATCCTGCGCCTTGGCCTCAGGCAGATCGGCGGGTTCAAGGAGAACTGGGCCGAGGCGCTGGAGAAGGCCCGCAAGGTTGCCCCCATCGCCAGCCTCGAAGATGCCGCGCGCCGGGCGAACCTGCCTTCGCGCGCCTTGCGGCTGCTGGCGGATGCCGATGCGCTTGGCTCGCTGGGGCAGAGTCGGCGGCAGGCAGGGTGGGAGGCGCGGCGGGTTCCGGCGGTGCAGCTGCCGCTGTTCGCCGCGCTCGATGCACCCGAACTGGCGAAGGAACCCGACGCCGCGCTCCCGGCGATGGCGCCGTCCGAGGAAGTCGTGGCCGACTACCAGACCCAGCGGCTATCGCTGAAGGGCCACCCGATGCAGTTCCTGCGCGCGCATTTCGAAGGGCAGGGCGCGCTGACCTGCGCCGGGGTCAATGCCGCGAAGGACGGCCGGAAGGTGCGCGTCGCGGGGGTGGTGCTCATCCGCCAGCGGCCGGGCAAGGGCAACGCGATCTTCATCACGATCGAGGACGAGACCGGCGTGGTCAACGCGCTGCTGTGGGCGCGCGAGTTCGAGAAGCAGCGCCGCGCGGTGATGGCCGCGCGGCTGATGGTGATCGACGGTGAAGTGCAGCACAGCAAGGAAGGCGTCGTCCACCTGATGGTCACCTGCGTGACCGACGCCAGCGAGGCGCTGTCCCGCCTCTCGGCTCCGCCCGCGCTCAAGCCCGAGCCGATGCCGGGCGACGCGGTGCGCCATCCGGTCTACGATCCGAACCGCCCGACTTCGGGGCATGCGACACGCGGCCACCCGCGCAACGTGCGCATCCTGCCGCGCTCGCGCGACTTCCACTGACGCTCAGTAGATGTCCCGCAGATAGCGGCCGCCCTCGGCCATCTCCTCCAGCAGCGCATCGCCGAGCACGGCCCGCAACGCCGCATCGACGGCGGGCGCCATGCCCAGCAGGCTGCCGCAGACGAGGATCGTGGCCCCGTCCCCTACCGCTTCGCGCAGGGCGTCGGCGACTTGCGGGATCACCTCCTGCACGTAGCGGCCGCAATCGGGATCGCGCGACCAGGTGCGCTCCAGCCGCGCCAGCGTGCCGTCCGTCAGCCAGCCTCGCAGTTCGGCGTCGAGGAAGGCATCGTGCTCCCGCGAACGCTCGCCCAGCAACAGCCAGTGACCGGCGCTTCCGGCCGCCGCCGCCTGCCGCAGGTGGCCGCGCAGGCCCGCGAGGCCAGTGCCGTTGCCGATGAGGATCAGCTGGCGCTGCTCTTCGGACACGCGGAAGCCGGGGTTGGCATGGAGCCGCAGCGCGATCTCCGTCCCCAGCAGCGCATGCGCGGTCAGCCAGCCCGAACCGAGGCCGAGGTTGCCGTCCTCGCGCCGGACCTGCCGGACGATCAGTTCGATGCATCCGTCGGTCGGGGTCGAGGCGATCGAGTATTCGCGGTGAGGAAGCGGGCGCAGTCCAGCGACTATCTCTTCGGGCGTGCCTGCGAGGGTTTCGGGCAATACGGATTCGGCGATGTGTGCGGTAAGGCTGCGGTTATGTACCTCGTAGGTGCCGTTGAGTGCCGTTCTGTCCAGCAGGGCGCAAACCGCCGCCGGGTCGTTGGCGGGGCGTATTTCGGCGATGTCTCCGGCCTGCCAGTCGAGCGTTTCCCCGTCGAGCGGTTCGAGCGCGATCAGGAACGCCGGACCGCCCGGACTGCCCGGATTGAGCAGTTCTCGCCCGGCCAGACGCCAGCGCCCGTAGCGCGCGGGAGCGAATTCCGCCGCCATCGGATCGGCGCCCAGCGCGGTCAGTTGCTGCTGCCACTGGCGCTCGGCATCGATGTCCTCGCCATCGACCTCGATGGTATCGAACAGTCGCCGCCCGCCGCCTGTGTGGAGCCAGCGATCGACCTCGTGCCCGAAGGCGCAGAACTGCGGATATTCGCGGTCTCCCAAAGCGAGAACGGCGTAGTCGAGGTCCTTCGCCGCAGGCGGCAAGGCCATCGTTTCGCGTGCGAAACGGCGGACGCGGTCAGGCGGTTCGCCTTCGCCATAGGTGCTGACGACGAAGAGCGCGCGCCGCGTTTCCGCCAGCACCGTGCCGTCCACCGAAGACAGCGGCAGGACCTTGGCGCCGCCGAGGACCGCTGCCGTCTGCCGCGCCAGTCGCTCGGCGCCGCCGGTCTGGCTGGCGAAGGCGATCAGCATGTCCGTGTTGGCTGCGCCGCCGGCGGGCAGTCCCTGGACTTGCGCGAGAGCGCGCTTGCGGCGGCGCCGCGCGATGTAGAGCAGCAGCCCGGTGACCGCGAAAAGCGGCATGGCAAGGCTGGTCACGAAGATCACGATGCGGCCGGGGAGCCCGAAGATGGCGCCGCGATGGATTTCGAACATGCTCGTCGCGACGACTTTGCCGAGTACCCTGTCGGCATAGCGATCCGCCTTGAGCAGACGGCCGCTGGCGAGGTCGATGGTGAGGTTGTCGGTCATGCGGTCATGCCGCGCGCCGGCCAGCAGCACGCGGAAAGTAGCCTTCTTGCCCGCTTCGGGCAGCGTCACGGAGACCGAATCGAAGCGGCCGGCGGTCTCGCGCTCCACCGTCTTCCAGGCCGGGGCGAGGAGGACGGGAGGCCGCGGCGCGCCCTTGTCCTTCTTCGGCCCGCCCTCGGCCTCGCCCTTCGCCGAGCCGGTGAGCACGACCATCGCGCCTTGGCGATACCACTCGTAGGACCACCATAGCCCGGTGAACGCGCTGAGCAGGTAGACGAGCGCGACCCAGCTGCCGATCACCACATGCAGTTCGCGGTAGAGGTTGCGCCCGCTCTTGCGCCAGTCGAGCACCAGCCACGCGCGCCAGTCGAGCGCGCGGCGGGGCCAGCGCAAGTAGAGGCCGGACAAGGCGAAGAAGATCAGTCCGATCGTGGAAAAGCCGGTGATCTGGCGGCCCCAGCCCTTCGGTCCGCCGGGAAGTGCCAGCCAGCGGTGGAGGTCCTGCACGGTCTGGAAGAACCCGGCGCCGACCGGTTCGCCGAGCAGGCGGCCGTCGCGCGGATCGACGTAGCTGCGCTCGCCGCGCCGCTTGTCCGCACCGGCTTCGAACTGCACCTGCCATGCGCGCGTCGGATCGGCTTCGACGGTGAGCCGCTCCACCCTCAGGCCCTCGTGCAGGGCGGAGGCGCGCGCAATTACCGCATCTGGCGAGAGCGGCGGTGCGTTGCCGGGTTTTAGCGTGACGATGCCGGGGCTCAGCACGCGCATGATCTCGTTTTCGAAGCTCATCGCGGCCCCGGTCAGGCCCATCGCGGCCAGCACGAGGCCTGCGGTTATGCCCAGCAGCCAATGGATCTGGAACAGAATTCTGCGCGTCACTTCGGCCTTGTCCCCTATGCGGGGCACGCGAAACGGCGCTCCCCCCTGGAGAAAGCACGTGCCGGTTGGCATTGCGGGCTTTCGCTTCCCTCTCGCGAAATTGCGCTAATGCTAGCAAGTTGCAATATCAAGCGATTTTCGGCCGGTTCTCCGGCTTTGCCAGTGTAATTCAGGCTGCGCGGCGACCGGGCGCGGTACGTCCGAACAGGGCATTCCGGCGCTCCAGATGGCGCAGAGGAACATAAGCATCCTGCCGGGCAAGCCCGCGCAAATGCTGGATTTTGAGCAAGAGAACCGTGGTGCCAGCCGCCGCCACGCAGGCCTGCCAACGCGCGCCGTCGAGGATTCCCGAAGCTCCTGCATGGACGCATTCCAGCACGGTCATGAACACCAGGAGTGCACCGACCAGGTCCCCGGCTCGGATCCGCGGCGCTCCCATGAGCAGGACCGACGCGCCCAGAAGGAACCCCGCAGCGGCGACGGTCGGCGTGCAGGCCATCCATAACACCGCCCAGGCAAGGCCTCCGAGGCACAGGGGCGCGGCGGCCCTTGCCGCGATTACCAGATGCTGCGGTGTCACTGCGGGAAAGCTCATGACTATTCGCTAGCGCCCAATCCTGAAAATCGCGTTTAGAGCATTTTCCAATCAGATGGAAACATCTGATGACTCGGAAAATGCGGTAAATGAATGACTTAGAGCGGTTTCTCCGATGCAGTCGGATCGGAAACCGCTTTAACGGGGGGAGACTTTCGCAGCAGCGGGCAGCCGCAGGACATTGAGCATCCGCTGTGCGATGTGCCGCAAACCGCGTCCGGCAGCGTCATGGAAAAGATCGTAGGCAAGTTCGTGCCACCAGAAGCGCGGATCACGGCTGAACAGGTAGTGGCTGAGGTTCTTCCTCGTCGTTGCCGTTGCGCAATCCTCCAATTCAGCGCCATCCTGTGCACCCAGCAGGCTGGCGCGGGCGACGGCGTGAAGTGCACGTGCCCGCCATCCCGGCATCGCCGTTTCCTCCGGCATGGGCGTCCCGTACAGTTCACGAGACAACAGCAGCGCCGCCATCGCCGGTTGCGCGAGGCCCTGTGCGGCTGCGGCCGCCGCGATGCGGCCGGGCATGTGCGTGTCCTGTCGCAGCAGCGCGGCAAGGTCGGCCAGCCACTTCAGCCGGGACCAGGCGTGCTCGGCACCGTGCAGGACAAGGTAGAGTGCGGTGACGTGCGGCGGCAGGACCGGGAGGCTCAACCCGGGGGCCACCGTGCGCGCCTGCGCATCCCCGGCATCCACGCAGCCGAGCAGGCGCGGGTTCTGGAACAGCCGCCAGTGCAGTTCGATGCCGGTGTCGCTGTGGAAGTGATCGAAGCCCCAGTCCTTGCCGTAGCGCCTGCTGCCTTGCAGTTCGTGCGCGGTGGCACCAGGCGGCGGAGCGCTGCGAGCGTAGCCGATCCGCTCCAGCACGCCGCGCGCCCGATCGACATGATCGCGTCCGACGAGAAGATCGATGTCCACGCTGCGCCTTACGCCTACCTCGCCGTAGACGGCCAGCGCGGCGGGAACGCCCTTGAGCACGGCTACGGAAATGCCCTGATCACGCAGGGCAGCGACGGCATGATGCGTCTGCATGAGTTGCCGGAACTGCTCCTCCGCCAGCGCCATTGCTTCTGCCTGCAAGTCCCGGCGCAGGCGCGAACCGGCGAAGCGGTCGCAGTGACCGACTGCCCGCGCGACGAGGCCGGTCACATGATGGCGGCGGCTCAGCGCCATCAGCAGGTCCGGATCCGTGACGTCCTTCGCCGCCGCGCGAATGGCTGCGATCGCTGCCGCATCGTGCGGCCAGGTGGTGGCACGCAGCAGGAATGTGAATTCTGCCCGCAAGAGTGACCGCACGGTCACGCCGCGCAGTCCGCCCAGATCGCGCGCCGTCCCCGGGGCCATGTCGCGAGGAGGGCGAAGACGCCGGGTTCCGGTGCGCCAATGACCGGGAACTGCGTGGTCTCGATCCAGACGTGGGCACGGATGGAGCGCGATGATCCGGGCATGGCAGTGATACCGTACAGCAGCGTGGAATCGATCCCGCGCCGGCGCAGCATGATCTGTGCGGCCATCCCTTGTTCGAAGCACAATGCCCTCAGCGGGCTGCGCTTGGCGGCACGGTCGATGGCCCAGCCGACCATCCACGTCAGCACTTCGCTACGCTCGGGCGTTGGCGGTGATGCGCCGAAAGGTCCTGCCGCCGCGATTCGCCCCAAGAGCCTCAGCGGCAGGATGCGCAACGCCACCGCCGCCAGTACAAGGAGCAGCATCGCCTCGGCCAGGCAGCGGCGCTCTTCCCAGTCGAACCGGCCGAACTTGATGCGCAGCGCGGAGAGGTCTTCCCGGTTCACCGCTCCAGCCAGAACCAGGTGTCGAGGGTATCGTGGGCGCCATGGAGGTGCACGCTCATGCCCTCGTCCGCCTCGAAGCATTCGGTGACGTGGAACTGGGCGCCGAAGGCGCGCACGTCTTCGTCCAGCGTATCATAGACCAGTCCCTCGCCGAGGTGGAAGCGCAGCCACTGGGCGATCCCGTCGACCCGGCCCCGCTTCAGCGAGACTTCTGCGCTGGCGCGGCCGGGGTGGATGCGCCCGCCCGCTGCATCGAAGTCGAACAGCGTGACAGGAGCGCCGCGCAGTTCGAACTTGCCGCGCGCAATGGTGAAATCACTGCAGCGCAAGATGTTGAAGGCGCTCATGTCGATACCCTCGACCACGCCCATCCGGTGCTCGGCCGCTCCCAGGTCGGTGACCGGGGCGGCGAAGAGTTCGGCCCGTTCCGGCAACACCGGAGCCCCCGGCCTGACCAGCCGCGCCTTTGCATCCGCCAGGGTTGCCGCGCATCCGGCCCCCAGGAAATTGTTGGCCAGATTGTCCCACAGCAGTACGTCGGCCGGTTCGGGCAGGTCGCGTCCGATCCGAAGTTCGCGCGAATCGATCGGAAGGACGGTAATGCGATCCGCGAAGCCGTTGCACGCAATGGCTTGCTCGGCGGCCCGCGCGACTTGCGGATCGCGCTCGCAGGCGATCACCCGGGTTGCCCCTGCCCGGACGGCCAGCATCGCGAAAAGCCCCGTTCCCGCGCCGATGTCGAGCACCACGCCGCCGCTGCGAAGGACCCGGCCGAGTGCCTTGGCATAGAGCGCATGGCGACGGGCATCGAGGACCATCGTGAAATACCAGGCGCCGATCCCGTCCGACAGGATCGGGCGGGCCAGGGCGAGCGCCTCTGGGTGGCCGGGGGCAATCGCGAGCGCCTCATGGCAAACCGCGCGGGCGTGTGCCACGTCGCCGCTCGCCATCAGCAGAGTACGCGCGCAGTTGATCATGGCAACGGGATTGCCGTGGACCGAAGCCAGCAGGGTATCGATCGGGACGGTGCTTGCGGGGACTTGTCGGGCGTCCGGCGTCACAGGTTGCTCCTTGCGATGTGCCGCATGTGGCTTGCCGCCGAAATCGTGCGCAGGCAGGCCAGGCGATAGCTGTTCTCGGCCTCATCGCTGTCCCATTCGGGGGAATCTGCGGCGGGCAGGGTGTCGATGAGACGGCGGATGCGGGCGGTGTCGAGGAAGTCCGCGGTCGGCTCGTAGAGTTCCAGCCGCTCCATCTCCTCGATGAAGGCTTGCCGGTCCTCGCAGATCGATTGCGCCCAGTCGGCGCTCTGGTAGCCGCGCTGCCGGTTATCCAGCACTTCCGGCGGAGCGCGGTCGGCCAGGATGCGGCGCAGGATCGCGCGCGGTTCGCCGTTCCAGATCAGTCGCTCGACCGGGATGCGCAGCGAGAGTTCGACGAGGCGCCGGTCCGCCGTCGGATCGCGCAGGTCGAGCCCCCATTGCGCGAGCATCGCCTTGTACATGTCGCCATCCCCGTTCGTCCGCAGGGCGCCGAGCCGGAAGTCTAGCGAGGTGACCCCGCGTTCCCGGCCGTGCTCGTCGAGGTCGGGCTCGGGTTCTCCGGCAGCGATGGCGGCCTGGCGGTGGGCATCGGCAGTCTGCGTGTATGCCCCGGGCGAAAGCAGCGACATCGCGCGTTCATCCTCCACGGTCTGGCCGGACGCGCCCATGGTCCAGCGCCAGAGCCGATCGGGAAGGCGATCCTCGATGGTGTTGAACAGCACCCCGCGCCAGCGCATCCAGCCGCCGCGCACGAGGCCTCGAGCGATCTTCAGCCAGGTGCCGAACCGCCGCTGCCGGGCGAGTTCGCGCAAGGCCCAGACGCCGGATTCGCTGATCGACGTATTGCCCTGAAGTCCGTGCAGCAGGACGCTTACCCCGTGATCGCGGGCAAGGTCGTTGATCTCCTCGAACCAGGGCAGATTGCACAAGTTCGCGATGGGCGTGGGATAGAGGCCGCGCGTCCGATGCAGCGCTGCCAGCGGCCCGCTACGCGGCACGTGCCGAACCAGGTCCATGTTCGAGTGCATCGCGGCGGTTCGAGCCGCCAGCAGCGATTCGTCGGCGATGTGGCGCGGCGCCATCGTGCGCCCCGGGCCGGAACGGGGCGCGGCGACAAACGCGGTGATGCTGTCGCCCTGTGCGGCAAGCAACCGGGCCGCCGTCGTCGCTATGGCGGTGCTGTCGAACCCGGAACTGAGGTGCGTCCCCAACTTCCCCGCCGTGCGGTGCAGGCAGGCCGCCACTGCCGCTTCCAGCGCCGAGCCGAGCGCGGCTTCATAGTCGGCCTGCTCCGGCAATTGCAGCGGCGTGAGGTCGGGTTTCCACCAGAGTTTTTCCTCGACGCCTGCGGTGCCGACCGTGACGATGTGACCGGGCCTGACGACACGGATGGCCTGGAGTGCCGAGCATCCCGGGCCGAATGTGTTCATTCTCAGGAACTGGCGGTACTGGCCGGGATCGGGTGCCCGGGGCACCTGCGGGTCGGCCAGCAGGATGTCGGGCATCGATGCGGCGGAGCAGAGCGCGCCTTCCACATGGTAGAACAACGGCCGCTCGCCCAGCGCATCGCGTGCCATGATCAGGCGCCTGCCGTGCCGGTCCCATGCGATGACTGCGAAGACGCCGTAAATGCGCTCGAACGCCGCCTCGTCCCACCGTTCCAGCGCAGCGGCGACCAGCGCGCTGTCGGACAGGCCGCCGGCATCGAGCGAAAGCTGCCGGGCAAGGTCTTCGCGTTCCGTCAGTCGGACGTCGGCGGCAATGATCCAGCGAGATGAACCTGCAGGCTTAGTGTCCTCCAGCGGGTCCGCCAGACGGTCTTGCGGCATCAGCGGATAGAGGCATTTGCCGAGGAAAGCGGCGCCGTCGCTCCATTCATGCCACTGCGCGCGCCCGTATCGCCGCGCGGCCGGTGCGAAAATCCGGCCAGTCTCGGAAGCGTCCGCGCCGTCGCGGTTCCAGCGGGCGCAGATCGCCGTCATGCGGGTATCTCGGGTAGGGCGACCGTCATTGCCGTGATCAGGCCCGGCTGATCAGGCCGATGTCGGCAAGTTCGTGGAGAAGTGAAAGGGTCTGCTCTTCACATGTGGCGGGATCGACATCGTAGAGTTCCAGCAGCGCCGCGCAAAGGCGGTCAGCGGTCGGATACGCATCGAGCAGCTTCCAGATGTGGGTTGCGACAGGATCGAGTCCGAAGCAGATTCCCGCCTGGATATCGAGCGCCACGAGTTGGCCGTCGATCTCGGCCGTTGCGGTCGTGGGAACCTTCGTGAAGGTTTCGAGGTACGTCGTGGCCATGATCGGTCCGGTCCTTTGATGGGGCGCAAATGCGGGGAAGAAGCCGGCCCCGGTCCCCGAAATGGGCATCGGCACCGGCCTCCCCTGTTCAGGAACCCATCATGCGACGCGGACGAAGCGTGTCCGTGACCATCGACATCATCGTGTTTCCTTCCGCATCGGCCGCGCCCATGCGGACGACGGAGGGGCGCTGCCACGACAGACGGCCGGATACGCCGGCGGAATTTTCCGAATTGGCCATATCTAACCAACCTTTCATTTGAGTATGAGTACGGAAATGAATTCATGTTCCATGAGAATCACAGTAATCATTATCCGAATGCATGTATCGCTCGGATTGTATAAATAATCATCTCTATAAATCAGCGATTAACACAATTTCATGGTGATGAAATTTCATTCAAAATCGACTTAAAATGTGTCTCGATTTGGCGGGACTGTGCTGAAAAATGCTCGAATCCCCAGGTTCGCGAAATACGGAAGACGGGTGTGGAGGAGGCCAGTTCCACCGCTTCCCGCAGATATCGCCTCGCCCCTCCGGCAAGGTCTGCGATTCTACGCCGATAGATGGACGCGGTGATGGCATCGACTGCACCCAGGCCATGCAATCCGGCGATGCCGAAGTGATCGTCAGGTTCCGCCGGAAGGAGGTGATAGATCGCGGCGATCGGCAACTCGGCCCTGACGCGATCTGCGTGCATCTCGATCTCGAACTTGCCTTCGGCCCACGGGATGGAAGAGACGGGCGCCTTGCTTCGGCCCATCGCATGGCGCGCGTCGTCCCAAAGCCGCAATCGCGGCATTCCGGGGTGACCTACCGCGTGCCCCTCCCGCGTGAAAGCGACGGCGCAGACATCGTCGGTCAGCAGCGGGTAGCCACGGCTCTCGAACCAGGCGGCGAGCGTTGACTTGCCTGCTCCGGAATCGCCGCAAAGCAGGATCGCCCGACCATCGCATGCAAAGGCATTGCAGTGCAGCGGCAGCATTCCGCGCTGGTGGAGTACCGCGCCCATGACCGATCCTGCCAGGTATAAGTCGATTTCTGCCGGTGTGGCGCCGGGCCAGGGATCCACGATCACCGTGTCGCCATTGCTCACGCGAAAGCGGCCGACTTCTTCGACGGAGATGGTCAGACCCTCTGTGCTCCATGCGACGTCGAGGTCATCGTTGACCGTTTCCATGCATGGCTGCGGCGGCACGGCAGCGAAAGCTATGCGGACGTCGGCTGGGCGCTGCGGCGTAACCTGCGCGCTGCGCAAGGTCATGACTTCACGAGGGAATTCTACCTCGAGGCCGAACACGCCATATGTCCAACCACTCATTGACGACGATCCGGGCGCAATGTTTCAAACACCGCGTCGAGAATCGCCAGCTCCGGCATATCGAAATGTGCCGCCCATCGCGCAGGGCGAACGAGATCGGCACAACCTGCAGGATGGTAGTGCAGAAATGCAAGGTGACAGAAACCCGCGTCAGGAATCGCGTCCCGGTAGTGCCACTGCGATGAGCCCGAAAACAGAAGCGCTTCATTGGGGCGCAGCGAATGGGACCGGAAAGCCGTGGCGGCCGGCACGTTTCCGTCGGCATCGGAGGTAGGCCAGGGGACCACGGAACTGAAATGGATCGGCCATTCACCGCTTTGGGCGAGGCACAGATCGAGCGTCCACTTCGCCGACGGTGCATCGAGATGCGGCGCGCAGGTTCCTGCGCCGTCGTAGAGGCTGAGGAACGTGTAGCAGGGCTCCACCGCTTCGCCTGCCAGTTCGGCGACCAGCGGCATCAATTCGAACTGCAATTCCGCGAGAATCGGCAGATCGCGGGCAATGCGGCGGCCGAAATCGCCGCGTTCGTGGCCATGCAGGCTGGACGCGGGAACGGCGCGCAACTGAGCGAGAAAATCCGCAAAGCGAGCCGGTGGCAGGACGTCGTGGACCCGCCGCACTTCGAAATCCGCCCTTGTCCGCAAGGTATCGAATGCTGCGGCGAAGCGCCGACTTTCATCGGGCCTGACGATAGCCAGCATCCTGCGCGCGGCCTCGAACTTGGCGAGAAAGCAGCCGTCGTACCAGTCGAAGCCCGGCAATCCGTGCAGGACGTGCATGGCCGCCATGTAGTGCCGTGCGACGAGTGGATCGGACAAGTCTAGCGACTGCAGCACGTTTCGGTCCTCGGCGGCTCGACCGTCCGGTAGCGCCATGCTAGAAACCCGGCAGAATTCCTATCGTTAGGGCTGGTATTACGACGTTGCATGGCAAGAACTGCTGATCATGGCGGGTGACGACCCGAGGGACGAACACGCTGTCGCAAGGCCGCCGTCCGCTTCATCGAATGCCCGGTCGCGTCCTGTGCCCGCCGGCGGCAGGCCCATCGTCTGGAAATGGTGGCTGCTGGCGGGGGCGCTCAGTCTTGCGCTATGGGCGGGGATAGTGGCGGTGATTACCTGATCCTCGATGGGCGATGGGGCGATCCTCTGGTGCAGGATACCCTCGATCCGGTCGATCCAGGTTTGCGGGGTCAAGGCAAGAGGCCGCGTTGCGGCATAGGCGGCCTCGCTCATGGCGCGAATTGCGGTGTCGTCTTCGGAAAGTTGCAGGATTGCGGCTGCGAAGCGCGGCGTGTCGCGCGGGTCAATCGCGAGCCCGGCACCGCAGCCGATGATGTCCGGCGCCAGTAGCGCGGTTTCTGCAAGGATTACCGGCAGCCCGCTCCACGCCGCTTCGATCGCGACCAGGCCGAATGGCTCCGGATAGCGACTTGGCATGACAAGCATTCTCGCCCGGGCTGCGATCTCCCGGATTTCCGGCGGAGAACGCCGGCCCAGCATGCGCGACGCCGGGTACAGGTCCGTGACGCGATCGGCGAATGGGCCTTCTCCCACCACGCTCAACGGTGCTCCGGCCATCGCGGCCGCTCTTGCGGCAAGGTCCACGCCTTTGGAGTCTTCCAGGCGGCCTACGAAAAGGACCTCCCGGTTGCGCTCGGCCGGGATGCGGCTTTGCGAGAAAGGGACGGCCGGATTGGGCAGAGTGACGATGGCGTGGTCCGGAATTCCGCCTCGGGAAAGAAATTCGCGCATGCTTTCGTGAATGGCGAGGACCGGCGGAGAGGATCGAGGGTGAAAAGCCTTGCGGTGGATTGCCTGACGCACGCTGCGCCACGCTTTGTGCGCCGCGCCGTCACGATCGCAAGGTGTGATGAGGCACGCCTGGGACAGCGGCGTATGCGGGCACACATTGCCTGACTTGAGCCATGCAAACGCGCCGTTCGGACAGGCGAGGAAGAAATCGTGAGCGGAAATCACCAGTCTGTCGCGCACGGGGGTGAGAGCGCCGAACACTGCGGGCGACAGGATTTGTGCCCAGCCATGGAGATGGTACACGGTTTGCGGGGTATCGTGGGCGGCGATCCATGCGCTGACCATGGCATGGGCGGCCCGGTTCCACAGGCCGTTCGCCAATGCGCCGAAGCGCCCGCTTGCCTTGAGCCGCTGTTGCCCCAGCGCGACGATGTCCACTCCCGCGGCGGTCAATGCAGGGCTGTGTCCTTCATCGCCCGTGATGAAAGTTACCGGGTGGCCACGCGTCGCAAGTCCGCAAGCCGCTTCGACCGCGAGTTTGCTTGCTCCGCCCTTTGGGTCGCTGAGATCGTTGATCTGGACGATGCGATCGATCATCGGACGCGCCTCGGGCGCGCCAGCGCGGCCGTTCGAAGGGTGGCTGCGAGGGCTTCGACTTCCGAGCGGGCGCGGGCGGCAAGGGGGGCGGGATCGAAGTGGTCGGCGATAGCGGCGGCGGTCCGGGTGCCCATTTCCTCGGCCGCGATGGCGGACGGATCCAGCATATGCTCGGCGCGACCGGCCAGTCGGAAGAAACTGTCGAGCTTTTCGTCCCAGCGCAGCCCGATCGCCGGAATGCCGAAGGAATAGGCGGCGATGCATGCGTGCATTCTGTGGCCGACGATGGCGTCGCACCCTGACACCAGCGCGGCCAGATCGCCGGGCGTGTTGAACGATCGCCCGAGCATGACCGGGCCTTTGGCCTGGCGAACCCAGGCATGAAGCCGGTGGTGCAGGTATTCCCTGTCTTCCGGACTGCCGTTGGTGAACAGGACGACTTCGAAGCCGTGCTCCACCAGCGATCGCAGCGCCGCAGGATACCACGCTTCGAGGTTCGCCGCGCAGGCCGCATCGCTGTGATAGCGTACTGCCAGCGGATCGGTGATGCATACGCCGATCTTGCGCGTGCCGGGACGGCGCAGGCTCTGCGGGTAATGGCTGCTGGCGAGCACGCCGGGATCGACGGTCAGCTGCGCCGGTGGGACTGCGTATCCCGCGAAATGCCGCTGCCAGGCTCTCTGCGATCCTTCGTCGCGTACCGAGGCCCAGGCCAGCCGTGACCGCTCCAGAGCCTGTGCGAAAATCCGCGAACCCCATCGCGACCACCGCGAGGAGACGCCGACGGCATAGATCACGACAGGCAGGTCACGGCGGGCAGCCTGAGCCAGCGCGCCGGAGATTTTCATCGGGAAATTGAGATCGGCATCGGTGAGCAGGTTTCCTCCGCCCACGATCACCGCTTCGGCGCCCTTGAGCCCGGCGCTGTAATGCCGCCGCAGGCGTACCGCGATGACAAGGCGCAGCATCGTCCACGCGGCGCAGCGGCGCAGCCTGCCGGGCAGTCGCTCGAGCAGGGCAAGTGCGATCCCGCGTGTTCGGCCGTAGCCTGACGGATAACCGGTGCGCCCCGCCAGATCGATGGAAGTGACCTCGCAATCCGGCAGTGCACGCGCCAGTTCCCGTTCCAGGCATTCGCTGAGCAAGCCGTCGCCCAGGTTGGGGCTGTACTTCACATTGAGCAGGACAATCCGTGAAAGCAAACGCGCTTCGTCTTGCGCACTTCCGTCCGGCGCCATGGCCGGGCGTATGGCGTTGGACGAGGCGTTCATTCGTAAGCAACTCCATGGCGCAGACCGGCAGGTCATGTCTTCGGAGCATGGCGTAACAGAACTGATCGGCTCTTCGCAGATGGTGAATGTATTTTAACGATGATGGTCGCCGTCATGGCCGTACCTTTATCGCGAATAAAAGTATTCGGTTGGCGATGGATGTATTTGTCGGCCATTTTTCTACGCCCATTTGATCTTGATGACGTCGAAACACGAGGAACAGTCGCTTGCCCAGTATCCATGTCGTGATCGCGACCGTCGGCCGCGCGCAGGTGGTGCAACAGACGGTGGACCTTCTTGCGGATCAGACACGCCGCGCTGACGGCGTGCTTGTCGCCGCAGTCGATCCCGAAGACGTGGCCGGCATCGATTCCGCACGTGGCCGGACGCAAGTGCTGTTTTCGGAAAAAGGGCTCTGCCGTCAGCGCAACCGCGCGCTGGATGCGCTGGAGAACGTGGCGGACATCATCGTCTTTTTCGATGACGATTTCGTTCCTGCGCCCAATTATCTCGCCAGTGTCGAGGCGCTTTTCGTTGCTCATCCGGAACTTGTCGGCATTACCGGCGAACTGCGCGCGGACGGGGTGCGGCGCGGCGGTTTCAGCGTCGCAGAGGCGAAGGCGATCCTTGCCAGTCCTGCCGCCCCACCGGCCGCGATGCGCCACAGGCATGAACTCTACGGGTGCAACATGTCGATCCGCATGAGCGCCGCCAGGGGCATGCGTTTCGACGAGAATCTGCCTCTGTACGGCTGGCAGGAAGACATCGACTTCACCAGCCGACTGGGGCGCAAGGGGCGCCAGGTTTCTACGGGAGCCGTCACGGGTGTTCATCTCGGCGTCAGCGGCGGGCGGACATCCGGAAAGCGTCTGGGTTACTCGCAGGTCGCCAATGTGGTCTACCTGCAGCGCAAGGGCACGATGCGGCGCGATTTCGGCTACCGGCTGATGATGCAGAACCTTGTGTCGAACGCGTGCCGCAGCCTGTGGCCGGAGCCGCTGATCGACCGGCGCGGACGCCTGCTGGGGAACATCATCGCGCTGCTCGATTGCCTGCGTGGACGAGTGGACCCCCGCCGAATTCTCGAGATGTGAGCATGCCGGCGTCACCCCTCGATGCGGTCGGTAGCCCCGCGCGCGGGCGCGTGCGGCGACAAGTGTTCGTCTGCGGCGATCTCCACAATCTGGGCGATCTGAAGCTGTTGCTGCAGAACCTCGCCTTGACGGGGGGGCGCGGCGGGATCGTGCGGCGCTGGGCGCCTCTTCCCGCAGAAATCGAGCGTCAAGTGATCACTGCTGGCGGCGAACTCGTGTCCGGACGGGCGGTGCTCGGTTTCGCGCGCCGGGCTTTCGGAGCGCAGATCGTGCTGGGAGGCGGGCAACTCGTTCGGGACAACGTCTCGATCGCGGCGCTTGTCGGGCTGTTGCTTGCGATCGTCAGTGCTAGGCTTGGCGGGGGAGCGCTCGTCACGCGCGGACTTGGCGTGAGCGTGATCAGGTCGCCGTTGCGGCGGGCTTTGTGGCAGGCGATTCTCGCGCAGTGCGGCGTGGTGAATCTGCGAGACGAGGGCTCGAGCAAAAATCTGGAACGGCTGTTTCCGGGCAAAGCGCGGGCCGTTCATGCCGATATGGTATTCCTGCCGACCGGCGGAGCGCATGCGATCATACCGGGAGGCGGGCCACGGCGATGGATAATCGTGGCGCCTTGTGCCGATCCCAGCGAGGGGCGCTCGATCGAGGGCGACGCGCTCGACGCGGTAGTGGCCCGGGCTCTGGACCGCCTGCCGGGAGCGGGGCTGGCCATTGCCTGTCACGACCCGCGCGCCTGCATGGACAAGGCCGTCGCCGCGCGTCTGGTCGCACGCTGGCCGGACCGGGAGATCACGGTCTTTGACGGCTACGACCTTGCCAGACTGGTGACGCTCTATCGCGAAGCCGCGCTGGTGGTGACCAATCGCCTTCATGCGCTGATCTTCGCGATCCTCGCCGATGCTCCTGCGCTAGCGGTGGAGGACGGCACTGCCAAGGTTCGCGTAGTGGCCGACCGCTTCGACGTGCCCGTGCTGCCCCGAGAGGAACGAACGACCGCAGGCGCATGCCTGGATGCAGCTTTGTCGTTCGATCGCTTGTCGCGCGGCCGGATGCGACAGAATCTGGCGTTGAGCGCAGCGCGAAACCTGTGACGCGGATTCGCGCACAAACAACTTTCCTACATCGAATCGGATGGAACATAAGTCGAACACTGATGCGATACGAGTCGCGTCGAACTCTTCGCCATCCAGCCGGAGCATGCCATGTCCGATCCTTTCGAGACTCAATCCGATGCCGCTTTCGCCCCTTCGCGCGCACCTTACGCCATCGTGCCGAGCGATACCGAGCAGTTGGCGCTGGTGCCCAAGGGCATCTACGTCGGAACCGGAGGCGACATCGTGTTGCGCGGCATCGACGGCACGACCGACGTGACTTACCGCAATCTTCCCGATGCGAGCTTCGTCGCCGTACGCGCGCTTTATGTGCGGGCAACCGGGACCACTGCCGCCGATCTCGTCGGGGAGGCGTGAGCATGGTGCGCTTTGTTTCCGGCGGTCGTTCCGGCGGCGTCGCCAACCGCGCCCGAACCGTATCCGGCAATGGCGACCTGCTGGCCCTGGCGCGCTCGCTCGGCGCCGGCTCGACCTTCAGCCTGCGGCCGGGTAGCCATGCGAACCTTTCGATCTCCGGCAAACTTGTGTCTGCCGCCTCGGCCCTTGCGGCGGGGGAAAGCCAGGTCGCGCTGATCCGGGAGAGCGCGGGAGCCGGTCTGTCGTTGCGCGCGGTGGAATATGCCGTGACGCTGACCGGCGCGACGGCGGCTCCGGAGCAGGGCACCTGGCTGCCTGCAAGCGCCGCGCTCGCGGGAGCCTATGGACTGGGCAAGCTCGTAGCCGGGTATGACGGGCCGGCCCTGCGGGTCCGCCGCGCCTCCGACGGTGCCGAGCAGGACATCGGGTTCGCCGGGCAAGCGCTTGATATCGCGGTGGCCGCTGCGTTCATGGGCACCTCCACGCTCGGTGTCGCGCTAGTCTACGATCAGACCGGAAACGGCCGCCATCTCACGCAGCCGAGCGCATCTGCGCAACCGTCGCTATGGCTGGGCGAGGGCGGGCCGACCGTGACCAACTACGACACCGACAGCCCTATGCTGATCCCGGCGACACTGGCCATTCCGCGCGCGGACTGCGCGGTCTTCATGGTCGCACGAACGCCGGGGCAGGCCGCGACCTGCGCGTATTGGGCTTTCGGCGCTGGCACGACCGACTACGGCCTCACCAGTCCGCGCACGGCGGGCAATCTTGCAA
The DNA here is from genome assembly GCF_000293195.2 of Sphingomonas sp. LH128. Taxonomy (NCBI): domain Bacteria; kingdom Pseudomonadati; phylum Pseudomonadota; class Alphaproteobacteria; order Sphingomonadales; family Sphingomonadaceae; genus Sphingomonas; species Sphingomonas sp. LH128. Next base: position 3,045 of record NZ_ALVC01000220.1, on the reverse strand, counting down.
TGCAGCCGATGGTCGCGAGCGCGTCGATTCCGGCGACCGCCACCAATGCGCAGGCACTGAGTGTCAGCAACTTGGCGGTCATCGGCCTCGTCTCGAACGCCTCGAAACAAGTCGTGCACCGCGACGAGCAGACCGCCACATACCCTGCCGCTGCCCCCGCAACCCTCAACGCTGGCGGCGAAGTCGGCGAGGCGATCGAATATGGCGGCCGGACCGACTGGCGCGCGTTCGTAGTCTATGGCAGTGCCCCGTCCGATGCCGAAGTGACCGGGATCAAGGCGACGCTCAAGACGGTATTCGGGACCTGCGAACCGGCTACGCTGTCGTTCCTCGGCGGCGGTGACAGCATCGTCTTCGGGACCGGCGGCGCGAACAATCGCACGATCACTGCGGCCATGCACCACCGCTCGGCAGCGTCGGTGTTGCTGCGCAACATCGGGATTGCCGGGCACAGGCTCGATCAGCACTACAACGATTTCGACACCGTCTCGGCCGGCTACATCACGCCGGGCGTGCCGAACGTCTACTTCGCGGACTATGGCCACAACGACATCAAGTCGTACGTGACCGACAGTGCGACCGCGCTCTCTGCAGTGGAGGCGATGAAGGTGCAGGCACGGCGAATGGCGGCGCGTTTGCGGGCTTACGGGTTCTCCACGGTGGTTTGGCAGGAGGCCTATGCCGACACCAGCTTCACCGCGGCGCAGGAAAGTGCGCGCGATGCCTGGAATGCCTGGCTGCGCTCCAACCCGATAGCCGAGGATGGATTGCCTTGCTTCGATGCGATCGACCTTGTGGCTAGCGACGCCGGGTTCGTTCTTTCCGATGCGGAAACCGATGCCGGGCGAGGCATGGCGATGACCGCGAATTCGTCGGACGGGGTTCACCCCAACGAGGTGCATGCCGGCGCGCGCGCCGCGCACCTGCTGGCAGCCTATGCCGCGATCCCGTTCACGCTCAAGTACGTCGCTCAGCCTGCGCAGCAGGGCCTGACGTACACGGGTTACCTGCCTCGGCTGGTCAAGGGCACGGGACCGTTCACCTTTGCGCTGGCAACCGGCTCCGCTCCGCTGCCTGCGGGCCTCTCGCTCGATACCGGGACGGGCGTGATCTCGGGAACGCCGACGGTATCCGGCACGACTTCCGGCGTAATCCTGCGCGCTACGGACAGCCTCGGCGCGGCGGCGCAGGCGGAATTTGACCTGACCGTGGCCGCATCGGCGACGATCGCGGTGGCCGATCAGACCGAAAGCTGGAATACCGCCGATGCGACCGCAGTGACGGTCACCATGCCGGTCACGGTCAATGCCGGAGACGTTCTCGTCGCCGTGATGAGCGTGGATGGCACCGTCACGGTCGGGTGGGACAACGCCACCGCCGGAGCATGGACCCAGCGCGCCGCCTACTCGGCGAATTCCAACCAGCATCTGCTGGCGATATTCACCAGGACTGCGGACGGGACCGAGGGGGGCAAGGTGCTCAACGTGGGGCTTTCTGGTGCGCAGCAGGCCGTGACCCGTGTGTTGCGGGTGACCGGAGCACGCGGTGCGGCGGAAGTTTCGACTTACGCGCGGGGCAATGCCGTCGCGGCCGATCCGCCGGCGCTGACGCCAAGCTGGAGCGGCGCAAGTCTCTATATAGCCGCGCTCGCGCTGGACGGTACCGCGACCATCTCCTCGGGGCCGACGGGGTATTCGGGCATCACGTCGCGCGTGTCGAGCGCGAGCGGCCAGTCGACCAACGCCACCGCCTGGAAACTGGGCGCGGGCGCCGAGGATCCGGCGGCCTACACGATCTCCGCCACGTCGAACTGGGTCGCTGCGACACTCGCTCTGCAGGCGAGTTGAGGGTCTGGGACCGCGCTCATGCCGTGCGCAACGAGCGCACGAGGGCGGCCCCTATCAACAAGGGCAGACGCCGGAAACGGCTCGATGCGAGCGCCGCGGGCACGACACCGCACAGGCTCGCCAGCATGGCGGGTCGCATTGCCCGCGTTTTTTCGCGCGAGATCGCACGGTAGCGGCGAAATACGCGCAGCCGGACATAGGCCTTCACAACCAGTTGCGGAGGCAGGGCGGAGCCGGCGCGAACCAGGGCATCGAGTTCGGCTCGGACGGCCGAGCGCTCCTGTTCTTCGACGTTTCCGACCGAAATCGCGCCGTCGTGGCGGCGATAGAAGAGTACATCGACTGGCGGGTTGTCGATCCGGCCGAAGGCGGCGGCGCGGATGAACAGGTCATAGTCCTCGGCATAGCGGTAGTCGTTGCGATAGCCGCCCATGGCCTTGAGCGCCGTCGCCCGGATCATGATCAGCGGGTGCATCGAGACCGCGACGCGCGGCGGAAATACGGAAAGGTCGGTGGCTGTGTGCCGCCCGCCGCAAGTACGGATGCTGGCTGCGGTAGGATGGCGGTCCGAGACCGCCTGGCCGCCGACGATGACGGTGTGCGGGTTGTCGTCCAGCCAGGCGACCTGGAAAGCGAGGCGCCGGGAAAATGACACGTCGTCCGCGTCCATGCGGGCGATGTATTCTCCCCGCGAATGATCGATTGCGGTGTTGAGGGCGGCGACGATACCGCCGTTGGGCTGCGTCACCACACGGATGCGCTCGTCTCCCTGCGCCATGCGGGCCAGCAGCACGGGCGAAGCGTCGGTGCTGCCGTCATCGACGATGACGAGTTCGAAGTCCGCGAAACTCTGGTCGAGGATGGACTGCACGGCTTCGCGCAGGAAGGCCTCGCCGTTGTAGCACGGCAGGATCACGGAGACGCGCGGCGGAAGAGTTCTCATGCGGGGGCTCGCAACGGGCGATCGCTGAGCGCGAGGATGGCGTCGAGAAGTTCGGCTCCGGCACGCCCCCAAGTGAACTGCCTTGCCCGTGCGAGACCGGCTTCCACTTTATGTGCGAACAAGGATCCCACGGGATCGAGCGCGGCGATCGCCTGTGCCCAGGATGCGGGATCATCTACGTCGGCATAGAGAACGGCGTCGCGGCACACTTCGGGCATTGCGCCCGCCGGTGCCACTGCGGCGGGCGTGCCGCAG
>NZ_ALVC01000219.1:0-14383 GCF_000293195.2 Sphingomonas sp. LH128 | reverse complement strand
GCGGGCGCGGACTTGCGCACGCCGTCGAACAAGGACGATCCGCGTGCCTTCAGGGGCATGCCGGTGCCCGAGACCGGCTTTGCGGGCCTGACCTGGCGCTTCGCCCGGCGCAAGCCGGTGATCGCGGCGGTCAACGGCCTGGCGCTGGGCGGCGGGTTCGAGGCGGCGCTGGCCTGCGACGTGATCGTCGCGGCCGAGAGCGCCGCCTTCGGTCTCACCGAACCCCGGGTGGGGCTGGCGGCGCTGGGCGGCGGCATCCAGCGCATCGTGCAGGAACTCGGCCCCAAGCGCGCCCACGCCATGCTGCTGACCGCAAGGCGCATCACCGCCGCACAGGCGCACGACTGGGGGTTGGTGGCCGAAGTCGTGCCCGCAGAGCAGCTGCTCGAGTGTGCCCGGCGCTGGGCGGAGGAGATCGCCGCCTGCTCGCCCGCGGCGATCGTCGCGACCAGGGCGGTGATCGGGTCCTATTATGCACTCGGCATGGAAGGTTCCAACCGCGAGATGTTCGCATTGCCCGAAGTCCGCGCCATGCTGACGGGGCCGGACGCGCGCGAAGGCGGCAAGGCCTTGTTCGAAAAGCGAACTCCGGCCTGGGCCGAGCCACAGTAATACCCAAGTCGCACGGCAGTAGGAATTAACTTCGATTAAAGGTGCCTGTGGCAAAGATCATCGAAAGAGTGCCCCGCCCGAGGGAATGACATGCGGCACGGATCGAGGATCATCACTGCAGCACTTCCCGTCCTGTTCCTTGCAGGGCACGCCGGCTCGCTCCTGCTTGCCGGCAGCGCGGGCACGCAAGCCTCGTTCGCATGGCTGATCGCCGCTCCAGTCCTCGCGGGTCTGGCCTGCCTGTATCGCGGCTGGAAGGACGGTTTCGAGGGCTGGCTTCCCGCAGGCGCGGCGATGCTGTGCTGGGCAGGCGGCATGACATCGACGATGTTCGCCACGCTGTTCCTCGACATCGTGCGCGAAGACCGGCTGAGCATGCTGCTATACGTGCTCTACGGCGTGCCGCTGATCTTCGCGCTGGCCAGCCCTGCGGACGAGAAGTGGCAGGTCCGCCTGGTCGATGCCGCGCTGGCGACGGCGCTGGGTTATCTCTACTACATCCACGTCGGCAAGCTGATCTCGCAGTCCCGCACCCCGTTCGAGACGGTCGATGCGCTGCAGCTGATGTTCGACATCGAGAACCTGTTCATCGCAGCCTTCGCGACGATCCGCTTCCTCGTGCGCACCCGGCAGCGGGCGCCGTTCTTCCGCGCGATGACGGTCTACGCGGTGGTCTACATGCTCTGCGCGGGCTACATCAATCACTACCAGTCCGCGACGGCGTACGGCGGCTGGTCCGACCTTCTCGTCGACCTGCCGTTCATGGTGCTTGCCTGGCATGCCGTCGGCGAGCCCTACCGGCAGGGACTGGGGGCAGCCGGAGGCGCACGCGCGCCCAGGATCGTGCGCGCCGGAGGGCCGCTGCTGATCCCCGCGACACTGCTGACCGTATCGGTGCTGCTGGTATCCTACGACCCGATCATCGCGATCAGCGGCTGCGTCGCGGCTTCGCTCGGCTATGGTCTGCGCACGATGCTGGTGCAACTGCGCAACTTCGAGGAGCAGGACGAACTCGCTCGCCTCTCGCACGTCGATGCGCTGACCGGCATCGCGAACCGCCGCCGCTTCGACGAGGTGCTGGCCCGCGAATGGGCACGGCGCCGGGAAAGCCCCGAGCCGCTGGCCCTGCTGATGGTGGACATCGACCATTTCAAGCAGCTCAACGACCAGTTCGGCCACGCTGTGGGCGACCAGCACTTGCGCACCGTGGCGGCCGTCCTGTCCGGCTGCGCGCGGCGCGACAGCGACCTCGTCGCGCGCTACGGCGGCGAGGAATTCGCCGCGATCCTCACCGGCATCGACCCACAGGACGCCGGCATGATCGCCGAACGCATGCGGGCATCGGTGGAAGCGCTCGGCCTGCCATCCGGGACGGGCGAGGGCGTCGTCACGATCAGCATCGGCGTCGCCTGCACCCAGGCGCTCGACACCGAGGTCGCCGTATTCGTCTCGGCTGCCGATACGGCGCTCTATGATGCCAAGCACAGCGGCCGCAACCGCGTGGCCCGCCGCAGCGCCGTGCGCCTGCGCGCCGTCGATACGCCCCCGGTCTCCACCACCGGCGGCCGAGCGGCCTGAAGCGCCTTCGCGTCGACGCTCGATAACTTATCCCTGGGGCCAGGCCGGAAACATTGACCCCAAACGCCGATTGCGCCCATCTCCGGCGCGAACGCGGTGTCGATGGAGGACGTGGAATTGGATCGGTGGCAGGCCATGAGGATTTTCGTCCGGGTGGCAGAGACCGCAAGCTTCGCCGAGGCGGCAAGGCAAATGCACCTGAGCCCGCCGGCCGTCACGCGCGCGATATCCTGTCTGGAAGACGAGATCGGCGTGCGGCTGCTGGCAAGGACCACCCGGTCGGTGAAGATGACCGAGGCCGGACAGCGCTATTTCGACGACTGCAGGCGCATCCTGGTCGATATCGCGGAGGCAGAGGCTTCGGCGGCGGGATCGCACGGCAACCCCGCCGGCACGCTCGTCGTCACTGCGCCGGTCATGTTCGGGCAGATGCACGTGCTTCCCGTCCTGCTGGAATATCTCGATCTCTACCCGCGCGTGACTGGCAGAAGCCTGTTCCTCGACCGCAGCGTGAACATCATCGAGGAAGGAATCGATGTGGCGGTCAGGATCGGCAATCTGCCGCCGTCGGGCCTGACCGCCACGCGCGTGGGCTGGGTGCGCCGCGTAATCTGCGGCGCGCCGTCCTATTTTGCCGAGCACGGCGTGCCCCGATCCCCCGCCGATCTTGCCGAGCACCGCGTCATCATGCCGACCGGCGCCTGGGTTTCGCCCGAGTGGCATTTCGGCCCGGATTCGCGCACCAGCGTCACCGTTCACCCGCGCCTGCTGTGCAACACCAACCAGGCCGCCATAGCCGCAGCCGAACAGGGCTGGGGCATCACCCGCGTGCTGTCCTACCAGATCGATCCGGCACTGGCGCAGGGCCGTCTCCAGTCGGTGCTCGACGATCATGCGGAAAGCCCGATGCCGATACACGTGGTCCATGGCGAGGGCCGACGCGCGACCGCCAAAGTACGCGCGTTCGTCGATCTCGCCGTTGAAACGCTGCGAAACAATCCCCTTCTTCAATAGCGGCCATCGCGCGATAATTCCAATTATCGGAACAATGACTTTCAAAATTGCCGAATTATCGCTTCGATCAGTAAGAATTATATCTCCCTCCAGAAGCTGACGCAGATCGCTCAGCGGTTTCGACGAGGGTGGAAAAAATGACCAAGCAACTGATCCTGTCCCTGATGCTGGCGGGCGCGGCCATCGCCGCTCCTAGCGGTGCAATGGCGGCCACTACGCAGCAGATCACCGCGTCCAGCACGGCGCCGGCGACCGTTCACTACCGCACCGCGACCATCGAGGGCGTGAAGATGGCCTACCGCGAAGCCGGCCCGGCCGATGGCCCGGTGGTGCTGTTGCTGCACGGCTTTCCCACGTCCTCGCACATGTTCCGCAACCTGATCCCGTCGCTGGCGGATCGCTATCACGTGATCGCCCCTGACTATCCCGGCTTCGGCGAGAGCGATGCGCCCGATCACAAGCAGTTCGCTTACAGCTTCGCGCACTATGCCGACATGGTCGATGCGCTGATGGGCCAGATCGGTGCCCAGCGCTATGCGATGTACGTCATGGATTACGGCGCGCCCGTGGGCTACCGGCTGGCGCTCAAGCACCGCGAGCGGGTGAGCGGGCTGATCGTCCAGAACGGCAACGCCTATGACGAAGGGCTCGGCGCGTTCTGGGACCCGATCAAGACCTACTGGAAGAGCGGATCGGCCAAGGACCGGGCAGCGCAGGCCTGGCTGGTGACGCCGAAGGCGACCAAGTTCCAGTACACCGACGGCGTCCGTGACGTATCGCGGATCAGCCCGGACAACTGGGTCCACGACCAGGCGCTGCTCGACCGGCCGGGCAACAGCGAGATCCAGCTCGACCTGTTCTACGACTATCGCACCAATGTGCCGCTCTACCCGCAGTTCCAGCAGTTCTTCCGCGAGCGCAAGCCGCCGACGATCATCCTGTGGGGCAAGAACGACACGATCTTCCCCGAGCCCGGCGCGCACCCGTATATGCGGGATCTGCCCGAGGCCGAACTCCACATCCTCGATACCGGGCATTTCGCGCTCGAGGACAAGCTGGACGAGATGGCGCCGCTGATCCGGGATTTCCTCGATCGCAAGGTCGCGCCGCGCTGAACGAGGGCGGGGGCAGTCGCGAACTGCCCCCGCCTCAAATCGGAAGATACGCCATGTCTTACGGATTTCTCGATATCGCCATGACCCCCAGCGTCCGCGCGGCGCAGGCGGAGATGGGCGCGGACAGGCAGTGGGCCCATTTCGAGGGGAACCGCGAATTCGACCGGTTCACCGCGAACGAGGCCGCCTTCATCGCCGCGCGCGACAGCTTCTACATGGGGTCCGTCTCGGAAGACGGCTGGCCTTATGTCCAGCACCGCGGCGGCCCCGCCGGGTTCCTCAAGATGGTCGACGAGCGCACGCTGGCCTTCGCCGACTATCGCGGCAACCGCCAGTACATCAGCACCGGCAATCTGGCCGCGAACGACCGGGCCTCGCTGTTCCTGATGGACTATCCGCGCCGCATGCGGCTCAAGATCTATGCCCATGTCGACAAGCTGTCGCTTGACGAGGACCCGGCACTGACCGAACGCGTCATGGACAAGGGCTACAAGGCGCGGCCCGAGCGCATCTTCCGGTTCCGGCTGAAGGCGTTCGACTGGAATTGCCCCCAGCACATCACCCCCCGCTTCACCGAGCGGGAGATCGAACAGGCGGTGCGCCCGCTGCACGAGCGGATGGCCGAACTGGAAGCAGAGAACGCAGCCCTGCGCCTCCGGCTCGAAAAACGAGGAGAAGCATGATGGAAAGTCCACGCCCGCCTTTGCCGCCCTTCACGCTGGAGACGGCGGCCGAGAAGGTCCGCCTTGCCGAGGATGGCTGGAACAGCCGTGATCCCGAAAAGGTCGCGCTGGCTTATACGCCGGACAGCCAGTGGCGCAATCGCGGCGAATTCCTGAACGGCCGCCCCGCCATCATCGCGTTCCTGACGCGCAAGTGGCAGCGGGAGCTGGATTACCGGCTGATCAAGGAGCTGTGGGCCTTTCGTGACAACCGCATCGCCGTGCGCTTCGCATACGAATGGCATGACGACAGCGGCAACTGGTTCCGCTCGTATGGCAACGAGAACTGGGAATTCGACGAAACCGGGCTGATGCAAAGGCGCCTTGCCTGCATCAACGACACGCCGATCGCAGTGGAAGACCGGCGCTTTCACTGGCCCCTGGGCCGGCGTCCCGACGCACATACGGGTCTTGGCGATCTCGGATTTTAGAGGGTGACGGCATCGGGGCCAGTCACCGGATCGTCGGTCCGGATGACGGGACGTCGGTGGCAGGCGGCGGTGTTGGGCTGCAATCCCTTGCCATCATCCGCCCGCGAGCCCGCCGGCGAAGCCCGCGGCTCATCTCGAGGATGCTACGTCCAGAACCGCTTGGCGCCGATCAGGCTGTCATGATGGGCGGCGGCCTGCTCCAGCAGGGCTGCCTTTGCCTTCGGGTCGCCCGCGCGTCCATCCGCATCCCCGCCGGTGATGCCGAGCCGCCGCAGCGTTTCTGACGCCGCGGACAGGTCGTTGAGGTTGCCGAGGCTGTCTTGCAGGTCTTCGAGGGCCGACAGGAAGCGCTTGAACCGCCGGCGATCGCGTTTGCGGTCGTACAATGCAGCGAAGAACTCCGTGGCGTAGCGCAGCTTCTTGGCCGATTTGCGCAGTTCGTGGCGGCTCTCGTCGTCCAGCGCCTCAAGTCCGTGGCCCTGCCGCTTTACCTTCTTGCGCAGTTTGCGCAGGGTCCTCGCCGCGAAGCCGGGCACCGGTGTCGCCGCGGCCTCGGCGTTGGTGTCGTCGCGCAGCCACTCGCCCATGCTCAGCCATTCTAAGAGATCGATCATGAGCCCTCGCGCCCGCGCCGATTGCAGGGCGATGCCCACCGCGTCGTAGGCCGCGGCCCGGGCTTCCAGCAATTGCGTCCTGATCGCACTCTGCCCGGTCCGCTTGAGCAGCACGTCGATGTCGCGTGCCTTCCCGAGTTCGGCCGCCAGCCAGCGCAGTTCCGTGTTCAGCCTCGGCACGGTACGATCGACGAACACGCTCTTGTGGATGGTGAGCGCGGACCGCAGCCGCCGGATCGCCACGCGGGCCTGATGGAGCGCTGAGGCATCCCGGTGATCCAGCACGAGCGGGAGGTTGAGGCGATAGTGGCGCAGGCAGGCGAAACCGATGGCCTGAAGCGCACTGGCCACCGTCATGCTTTCGTCCAGCGCCACGCGGTGCGCCTTGGTGGCGGTCGGTGCGGGGCCGAGAAGCCGGTAACCGCGTTCCGCCTTGCTCATCACGCCAAGCTGGACCGGAGCCACCGCGTCGATTTTCCGGGCAAGCGCGAAGATCGCGGCCGGATCGCCGCTCTTGTGCTCCAGCTCGACCTCTGCGAACGACGTCTTGCGATCTCCGGCGATCACGCGGCCGTCGTCGAGCGAAATCTCGATGCCGCCGTCCATCCACTGGCGGCGTTCGTTCTCGACGGCGAAAACAGGCGCGATCGCTTCGGTGCCGGTGCCGATCAGGGCGCGGACCGGGCTGGTATGATCGAGCACGGGCTGGTCGTCCGCGACTTTGAATTCCCATTCCGGCCGAACGAACAGGCCCGCGGTGGCGCCGGAAGCCTTGACCGTCTGGACCCGGCGGTCGCCTTCCCGGCGGATGCGCAGCGACAGCCCGCCGCGCAGCAGGCTCTGGTCGGGCGTGTCGAAGTAGATGGCGCGCTGTGACACGGCGCCCGGCGCAGCAGCCAGCAGCTCCGACGCGCCGAGGGCATCCATGCCCGCCGCATCCAGCTCCAGCTTCAGTTCCATTTCCATGCCTCTGGACGGCTTGGGGGTCATCGGTTCGCCTCTTGTCCTGCCTTATCGGTGACCAACGGGCGAGCCGGCAAATCGTGACAGCGCGTACACCGATCGATCGCTTTTCCGGCTCATGCCGGCACGATCTCTATATTGGGATGGTCTGCGAAGACCTGCATCACGACGTCGAAGTAAGTGGTGCCCAAGCCGCTTTCCAGCGCGGCCAGCTGATCGACGATGGGAGAGCCGTTGAACATCGTTCTCGTCTTCAGCCGTTCGCGCAGGAAGGCGCAGGTCGCCTTGCGGCCCAGCGCGGCGCGCGTCGCGGCGATGTCCTTCCAGACGAAGCGGACAGGCTCGCGCCCTGCGATGGCGCCGTAGCCGCCGTAGAGCACGTCGTTCAGGGCATCGAGGCTTTCGGCCAGCGCCCACGATTCTCCGTCCATGAGCAGCCGGTTCATCTGCGCATAGAACGAGGCGATGTCGGTCATGGTGCTGCCGTCGATCTCGAACTGCCTGGGCGCCATCGTGCCGCCGTCATCCCGGTTTCGCGGCGGCTCCGGCGTCAATTCGCTCTCCTTTGCGAGAGGAAGAAGCGCATCATTTCCCGCGATGCGTTCGGCCCCAGCGGATCGGTGTAGGATGCGGAGGCGCTGCCGCCCGACCATTCATGGCCGCTTCCGTGAATGGTCCAGTCCTCGAGCAGCGTGTTCCCGCTCGACGAGCGATAGACCTTGCGCGTGAAATCCCGGCCCTTGTCGGATTTTCCATAATACGTGCGCGAAATCAGCGGGCCGGGCTGCGAGCGTTCCAGGGTGTTGAGGAAACCCGCTGCATTGGACGGATGGACGACGCGGTCCTCGTCGCCGTGGAAGACGATGGTGGGCAGGGGGCGGGTCGCCCTGCCGATGAATCCGGCCCGCCTGTCCCCGCGCATGGCGGCGAGCGCCGAGGGCAAGGTCCGGATCGTGCCGCGTGCGACCCCGGAATGGACGCCCACCGCAATGAACAGGTCCGGATAGGCCGCCCCGACGATCGCGGCGGCCGAGCCGCCCGCCGAAATGCCCGCGATGAAGACCCGTTCCGAATTGCCCGCGGCAATCGCGAAAACATGGCGGGTCAGGGCCGCGATCAGCGCCGGCTCTCCTTCGCCGCGCGCCTGGTTCCTTGGACGGTGCCAGTTCCAGCACCGCGCCAGGTTCGCCCGCTGCGACTGCTGCGGATAGAGGACGAGGCAACCCAGTTCGTTCATGCCGGTGCCGGTCGCGAAGTCGGATGCGGTCTGCGAACAACCGTGCAGCATGACGACGAGGGGGCGGTTCCGGCGCTTCGGGCCGCGCGGCGTATATAGCCGGAAGTGAATCGCGCCGTGCCGGCAATCGAACTCGTGCGCGCCGAAAGTTCAGGGCGCCGGACGCGGCTGCCGGGCCGCTGCGGGCTTTGCCTGCTTGCGCCGGGGGGCCTTCGGCAACCTGGTTCTGGGCGCCGCCGTCGGCTTGAGCCCGTCCTGCATGGCGATCAGCGCCGACATCGGGCGGCCCTTGCGGACGAGGCGTGCTGCCTTGGAGAGTGTCTTGAACAGGTCGGCCATCACGCCTTGGTGAATCTTCGTTGCTTGCACGCAAGCGCCAGAAGCGACGAACATCGCAGAGCCGGCGCCAACTGTCACCCTCCGGCGAATGGCGCCCGCTCCCCACTCCCCGCGGCCCGCATCATCCGGATGCAGCTTTTTTCCGCCACCCCATCCACAGGTGCAGGCGCGGGGCGATGCGGCCGAGCACCGCCTCCGTAATCGCCGCCAGCCCCAGCGACAGGCCGAACAGCGGCATCGCTGCCGCCAGCGCCAGTACCAGCAGGACCAGCGCCCATGAATGATGCAGCGGGGCAAGGCTCTGCGGGGCGCCGAGGCCCCCGCCGGGGCGGCGGCGCCACCACAGGACCGCGCTCGATACGCACAGCAGGACGAGCCCGGCCAGCACCGCGAGGTTGAGCAGCTGATTGGCGAGACCGGCCCAGGCGCCCTCGTGGATCGCCACGCCGTAGCCCACCGCGCGGTCGATCCAGTGGCGGTCGGCGAAGCGCTCCACGCCGACCACGCGGCCGTCGGAGGCGATCTCGGCGCTGTCGCGGCGGGGGCGGTTCTCGGCCTGGCTGCGGACCTGCCACGGGGTGCCGGGCGCTGTCGGCGGGCTGACCTCGACCGGAGCGGCGAAGTGCAGACTTGTGGCCCTCGTGATCACCGCGTTGAGGGCGGCGGGCGGCGGGGCCATGTGCGCCATCGAGCCCATAGTCATTTGGCCGTGATGCTCGGCATGTTCGGACATCATCGCGCGCATCGCGGCGTCTTCGCGGGCGCGGCGGGCGCTTTCGGTGGTGGAGCCGGCGGACCAATCCTGCCGTCCCGACGCTGTGCCGGTCACCACGCGGACCTGCCGGAAATAGTCGCCCCATGCATTCGCCCATGGCAGGCCGGAGACGATCAGGAACAGGGCGCCCAGCGATATCCAAAGGCCCGTCACGGCATGGATATCGCGCCAGAACAGCGCGCGGCCCCGGCGCAGGCGCGGGTAGAGCAGGCCAGCCAGCCTCGCCCCGCCGCGCGGCCACCACAGGAACAGGCCGGTCAGCAGCATCACCAGCGTCCAGCACGCGGCCGTCTCGACCAGCGCGGAGCCCAGGTTCCCGGCCAGCAATTCGCCGTGGAGGCGAAAGACGACCCGCATGAGGCGGTCCTCCTCGGGCACCTGATGAAGCACCGCGCCGGTCTGGGGATCGACCCAGACGCGCACGTCTCCGGCGCCCCTGCCGACGAGGATTTGCACCGCATCACGCGGGCTTTCGGGCAGGACGTACTTGTGCAGCACCGAACCCGGCACCGCCGCGACGGCGCTGGCGGCGATCGCCTCGGGCGCCAGCGCCGGTCCGGAGGCGACATTGCGGTAAGGTGCGTAGATCACGGCTTCGATCTGCGGCTTGAACAAGTAGAGGCCGCCCGTCACCGAAAGCCAGAGCACGAAAGGCAGGCAGAACAGCCCCGCGTAAAAATGCCAGCGCCAGACCGCACGATACCAGCGTTCGGTGCGCGGCCCGGCAGGGATCGTCGCGGTGCTCACAGCGTCCATCCCGCTTCGAGGAGGAAGCTGCGCTGCGGGTAGGGGTGGTAGACCCAGGCCCTGTCGTTGGTGATGTTGTCGATGCCGGCGCTGACCCGAAGCTGCTGCGTCACGTCCCAGCTGACGCGGGCGTCGAGCGCGAACAGCTCGGACGTATAGCCGTAGGTATCGCCGCGCTGGAGGCCGAACAGGTCGGTGTTGGGGCGGCTGGCATAGCGCACGCCGATGGAGACGAGCACCGGCTCTGCCACCCGGTAGCGCAGGTTGCCGTTGAGGCGCCAGCGCGGGATGCGGGGGAATTGCACGCCCTCGGCGGCCGGGGCGGCGTCGTTGCGCACGGTGACGGAATCGATCCAGGCGGCGTTGGCGTCGATGTCGAGTCCGGGGATGAGGACGTCGCGGGCTTCGGCGATCAGTTCGAAGCCGTACTGGCGAGTGACGTCGACGTTCTTGAAGTTCGAGGTGCTCACCCCGTTCTGGTTGAAGCCGTAGAACGCGAAGATCGTGTCCTTCACCCGCTGCCAGAACGCCGAGCCGGTCAGCTTCACATGGCCGAAGTCGTGCGCCACGAGAAGGTTCGCGTCGGTCGAGCGCTCGGGCCTCAGGTTCGGATCGAAGCTGTCTTCGTTGAAGGTGCCGTCGCCGTTCAGGCTGCCCTGGAACAGTTCGCCCACGGTGGGGAAGCGCACCGCCCTGGCGAGGCTGAGCTGCACGCGGGTGTCGGGATCGACGGCCCATTCCAGCGATGCCTTGGGCTGGAAGCCGGTGGCATGGCGGCCGTCGTAACGGTTGGTGACCACCGCGCCCGCCGTGCTCACGCGGGCGAGGCCGCCGTCGAAGGCGCGCCAGTCCTCGTAGCGGGCGCCCAGTGTCAGGGTTACCGGATCGAGCGGGATGCGCAGTTCTCCCCATGCGGCAAGGTTACGCGTCTTGCCGAAGGTACGGGTGGAGATCGCATTGCCCGTATCGCTGCGCCAGTTTGCCAAGGTGTAGTTGGTGAGGTCGGTCTTGTAGAGATTCGCGCTGCCGCCGCCCGCAAGTTCGACGCTGCCGAGGTGCGCGGTGGCCGAGAGTTCTCCGGTCCACCAGTAGGTCGGCCCCTGCCGGGCAAGGCGGCCCGCGCCGTCGTTGGCGCCGTTGGTCCAACCGGTCGAGGTGAAGCCGTCCGAGCGCAGGATCTGGTAGGTGGAGACGTTCGCCTGCACCTCCACCGCATCGGACAGCGGGGCGGAGAGCTTGAGGCCCGCCAGCAGTTCGTCCCGCACGGTGCGCGACCAGTTGGCGCCGCTGGCGGTGTAGTTCCTGCCACCTGCCGAGACGAGGCCGCCACATACCGCATTACCGCCCGCATCGCGCAAGTAGCAGTCGGGAGCGGTCTGGCTGTCGAGGTTGTGCCAGTAGGCCAGCAGGAACTCGCCGGTCACGCCCGATGCGCCGTCGTAGCCGAGGCGCAGCTTGGCCTGATCCTGCGTGGTTTTGGCCGGGCTCTGCGCGGCGAAGATCGGGTTGGTGCTAGTGCCCGGCGAACCGGCGACGGCCTGTCTGGGATCGACGATTGCGCCGGTCACTGCGGTCACGGCGGCGGTGCCGGTGGAGGGCGTCAGGCCGTAGAACATCTGCGGATGGCCGGTGTTGCGGAAATGGCGGCCCGAGATGCGCACGGACCACGGGCCTTCTTTCTGCCGAAAACCGAACCCGGCCTCGGCGGAATAGCCGTAGTACGTGTCGTGGGTGCCGTACTGGTCGTAGGGCTGGGCCATGGCCTGCATGGTGGCGAAGGCCTCGGTCTTCTCGGGCGAGCGGGTGGTGATGTTGACCACGCCGCCCATCGCATTGCCCGCATAGCGTGCCGAGTAAGGGCCGTAGACGACGTCGAACTGCTCCACCTCGCCGGGGCCGACGACGCCCCACTTGGGCGCATAGGCGAAGGAGTTGCCGAGGAAGTTGGACACCGTGAAGCCGTCCACCATCACCACCGTCCGTGCGCTCTGAGTGGAATGGGTGCCGCGAAAGCCCGGTACGCCGTTGGAGTCTCCGGCATAGCGGGTGCGCACGAAGAAGTCGGGCGCGTACTTCATGAGGTCTTCGACGTTGCGGGCGTTGACGCCCTCGAACTGTTCGTCGCCGAGACTGACCGACAACCCGCGCGCGTCGAGGCTGATGTCGCGGTCGCGCTGGCCGACGACGAGGATGGTGGATTCGTCCGCCTCTTCGGCGAAGGCATGGACGGGAAACAGGGCAAGCGGAGCCGCGCCGAGCGCGAGCAATCTACGGAGCATGGAAAATTCACCTGAACGGCCCGCACTGGAGGCGGGCGAGTAGCTGTAGGCCGCGAAACGGCCGGGCTTTTACGGGTTCAGATGAAGCGCGGCGGCGCCTGACTGGGCGGCCTGATCCGGGCGCCGGTCGCAGGCAGTGCGAGGTCGCGGCGCAGGATCGCGGCGACGAAGACGAAAGCCAGCGCCGCCAGTACCAGCGGCGCGAAGTCGGCGCCGGTCAGTGCCGCGCTCAGCGGGGCGAAGGCGCACGGGTGGTCGGCGGTGGTGGCGCCATTGTCCGGATGGGCGCCCTTGACGGGAATCTCCACGGTCATCGTCGTGCCCGAACAGAGCATGACGACTGTGCCGGTCTCGGACGCGGTGGGCATGTAGCCGGTGGGGACCAGCGCCTTGAGGCACAGCGCGGCGGCCAGCAGCAATGCCGCAAGCGCCGGACGGTGCCGGAAGAAGTGCCTGATGGTGCCCACGGGCGGGTTCTTAGCGGGTCGGAAGGAGGAAGGGAAGAAGTCCTGGGGCCATTGCCCCAGACCCCCATACTGTCGTCGCTGCGCGTGCAGCCACCTCAGCTCCTCATGGCGCCGCAGGCTTTTTGTCTTCCGGCTCGAAGTGGGCGCGAAACGCGGCCGCGCGCATATCCTCGACAGTAAAGGGGTCTGGGGCGCCAAAGTGTTCGGGGGCCCCAGGACTTCCTCTTAGTTCCAACCGATGACCGATTTCACTTCCAGATATTCGTGGAACCCGAACTCGCCCCACTCGCGCCCGTTGCCCGAGCGCTTGTAGCCGCCGAACGGCGCGTGGAAGTCGAAGCCGCCGTTCACCCAGATCGCCCCCGTGCGCATCCGGCGCGAGACGGCGCGGCAGGTGTCCAGATCCTCGCCCGAGACGTAGCCGCCGAGGCCGAAATTCGAATCGTTGGCGATCCGCACTGCGTCGTCGATGTCATCGTAGGGGATGACGACCAGCACCGGGCCGAAGATTTCCTCGCGGGCGATGACCATGTCGTTGGTGCCGACGAACACGGTCGGTTTCACGTACCAGCCCTTGTCCAGGCCCTCGGGGCGGCCGAGGCCACCGGCGATCAGCTGCGCGCCTTCTTCAAGGCCCTTCTCGATGTACTGCTGGATAATGTTGTACTGCGATTTGGACACGACCGGTCCCATCGCCACATCGCTCTGCGGGTCGCCCACGGTGACGCCGCTGGCGGCCTCGGCGGCGGCGCGTTTCACATCGTCGAGGCGGGAGGCGGGGACCAGCAGGCGCGAACCGGCCGAGCAGGTCTGGCCGGAATTGCCCATCATGCCCGCCGTCGCGCCCGCGACGTTCGCCGCGAGAGAGGCATCGTCGAGCACGATCCACGCGCTCTTGCCGCCGAGTTCGAGGCCGACGCGCTTGACGGTGTCGGCGGCGTCCTTCTGGATCTGCACGCCCACGGGTTCGGAGCCGGTGAAGGAGATCATGTCGACGTCCTCATGCCGGGACAGCGCCGCGCCGATCACCGAGCCCTGGCCCTGGATCATGTTGAACACGCCAGCCGGGACGCCCGCCTTGTCGAGAATCTCGGCGAGGATCTGCGCGGAATAGGGCGCGAGTTGCGGGGGCTTTAGGATCATCGTGCAGCCTGCCGCCAGCGCCGGGAAGATTTTCACGCAGGTCTGGTTCATCGGCCAGTTCCACGGCGTGATCAGGCCGCAGACGCCGATCGGTTCCTTGCGGATCAGGGTAACGCCGCGCTGTTCCTCGAACTTGAACTCCTTCAGCACCTCGATCGCGGTGCCGAGGTGGCCTTTGCCGAGCAGGGTGTGAAAGCCGTTGGCGAGGCCCTTGGGAGCGCCCATCTCGACCATGATCGCCTCGCCGAGTTCGGCTTCGCGGCGTTCGTATTCGGCCTGGATGGCTTCGAGAAGGTCGAGGCGGTCCTTGACGCTGCTATCGCCATACGTGGCGAAGGCGCGGCGGG
>NZ_ALVC01000218.1:0-8614 GCF_000293195.2 Sphingomonas sp. LH128 | reverse complement strand
GTGGATGACTATCGCCGTCATGGGGATGGCCACATACTTCCTGGCATCGGCTTCGGCAGCAGCGGCACCCTCCCTCCGATTGAAGATCTGCGCCGGCTCCACGCCGAAGGCAAAATGCAGGCGCTGAGCGAGATTACCACGCAATATGCCGGCATCGCCCCCGACGATCCACGCATGGAGCCCTTTTTCGCTTTCGCGGAGGCCAACGACATCCCGATCGGCATCCACATGGGGCCCGGGCCCCCTGGGACAGCTTACTTCGCCACGCCGCATTATCTCGTCTCGGCCGGTGATCCGCTCCGCCTAGAACCCGTGCTCATCCGTCATCCCAAGCTGCGGGTCTATGTTGCCCACGCCGGCTGGCCTTTCGGAGACGCGATGATCGCGATGATGTTCGCCCATCCGCAGCTCTATGTCGATGTGGCTGTTCTCGACTGGGCCTATCCCGACCAGCAATTCTACCCCTATCTGCGTCGGCTGATCGACGCAGGTTTCGAACGGCGGATCATGTTTGGGTCCGACAACATGGTATGGCCCGACGCTATCGGAATCGCGATCGAGCGGATCAGACGCGCGCCCTTTCTCACAGAGAGGCAAAAGCGTCTGATCCTCCACGACAACGCCGCTTCCTTCCTTCGCATCAAGGGATAAGGGGCGGTACGGCGGGACAATGCGCTTGCACGCGGAGTGCCGTTCCGCGACACTCTCGCTGAGCCGCAGTCATCGCGCGTTCAGCCTTCGAATGGCAATTTGACCTGTGCTTGAATTGTAAGGGAGATCCCCATGCGAACCACGCACAAACTTCTGCTCGGCGGCTGTCTTGCCGCCTCGCTGGTGGGCGGTGTGGCCTATGCCGCGTCCCACGAGCACAAAATGACCGTCAACCTGCCGGGCGGTGAGATCGCCCACATCACCTATTTCGGCGATACACCTCCGCAGGTCAAAATTTCCCAAGCCCAGCCAGACCAGATCGACTTCGTCGATGCGGCCTTCCAGCCTTTCGCGCAGATGGACCGGATATCGGCGCTGATGGATGCGCAGATGAACGCCATGATGCGGCGCGTCGTGGATCTCCATGCCCAAAGCGCTGACGTGACGGCGAGCGAGGCACCGCATTTCGTGTCCTTCTCCGGCCTGCCGAAGGGCACGCAGGTCCACTACAGCTATAGCTCGACCACCA
Organism: Sphingomonas sp. LH128; assembly: GCF_000293195.2. Taxonomy (NCBI): domain Bacteria; kingdom Pseudomonadati; phylum Pseudomonadota; class Alphaproteobacteria; order Sphingomonadales; family Sphingomonadaceae; genus Sphingomonas; species Sphingomonas sp. LH128. The sequence continues at coordinate 7,434 of NZ_ALVC01000218.1, read as the reverse complement.
TCGGTCCCAATGGATGCGCGCAGAGCGTGACCTGGACCTCGGACGGCACGGCGAACGCGCAGCCGAAGATGACGAAGACCAGCACCGGCGACTGCAGCGCCGCGGCCAAGCCGCAGATGCAGACGACCAGCGGATCGGCGCAGGCTCAGGCGGGTCCGTCCCACACGACCTGATGCGGGCCGCCCGGGTCCGGTGACGCTTTGGCCGCGTGCGTGAGCGCGCGGCCATTGGCGTGAGGACATCTCATCGCATTCCTTTGCGGACCCTGCGGCTTCCGACATCGACCAAAGCCGGCGTAGCCAGTGCCGCGCCGCCCGTTCCCATCTCGAGAAAGGAAGGAAGAGGAGAATTTCGTGCGAAATCCTGACAGGATCTTTGCCTCCCTATTAAGCACCGCCGCCGCCCTGGGTCTTGTCATCGGCCAGCCATCGTCGGCTGCAGCGCAATCGCCGCCCGCCGCATCGCCAGTCGTGCCGCGCCCAGGCGCGCCGCAAAGCTTTGCCGATCTCACCGAAAGGCTGGCGCCCGCCGTCGTCAACATCTCGACCCGCCAGCGCGTGCAGATGCCGAGCTTCAGCCCCTTTGCCGGCACGCCCTTCGAGCGCTTCTTCGGCGGTCCCACCGGACCGCGCACCCGCGAGGCCCAGTCGCTCGGCTCAGGCTTCATCCTGTCCGCCGACGGCTACATCGTCACCAACAACCACGTCATCACCGCCGACGGGCAGGGCAAGGTCGAGACGATCACCGTCACCCTGCACAATGGCGAGGAGTATCCGGCGACCCTCGTCGGTAGCGATCCCGCCTCGGACCTGGCGGTCCTCAAGATCACGTCGCGCAAACCGCTGCCCTTCGTGAACTTCGGCGATTCCACGCGCGTCAGGGTTGGCGACTGGGTGCTCGCGATCGGCAATCCTTTCGGCTTGGGCGGCACGGTCACGGCCGGTATCGTCTCGGCGGTCTACCGCAATACCGGTACAGGGCGCGCCTATGACCGCTATCTGCAGACCGACGCCTCGATCAACCGCGGCAATTCGGGCGGACCGATGTTCGACAGCAGCGGGCGGGTCATCGGCATCAACAATGCGATCTTCTCGCCAACGGGCGGAAATGTCGGGATCGGCTTTGCCATCCCCGCGGAGATCGCCGCGCCGATCGTCGAAAAGCTCATGGCCGGCAAGGCCATCGAACGCGGTTATCTGGGCGTGACCATACAGCCGATGACCGAAGACCTCGCGTCATCGCTCGGCGTTCCGCGAGACCGCGGCGAGTTCGTCCAGAGCGTGGAGCCCGGCGGGCCGGCGGCACAGGCCGGCATCCGCGCCGGCGACGTTATCCTGCGGGTCGACGGCAAGGACGTCACCCCAAGCCAAAGCCTGTCGTTCCTGGTCGCGAGCGTCGAACCTGGCCGCAAGGTCGCAGTCGAACTCATGCGCGGCAACCAGCGCATGACCGTGACTGCCACGCCGGTGCTTCGTCCCAGCGAGGACAAGCTCGCCCGGCAGGGTTTTGGCCGCGATGACCGTCGTTTCGACGATTTCGACAAGGATCGCGCGTCACCCAGCGAAAAGACACTCGGGCTTGCCGTCGAACCGCTGACCCCAAGCATCGCGCGTCAACTCGGTGCGAGCGACGTCTCCCAGGGTCTCGTCATCAGCAGCGTCGAGGGCAATTCCGATGCGGCGCGCAAGGGCCTCAGCCGCGGCGACATCATCCTGTCGGCTAACAACCGGCCGGTGGCGAGCGCCGTTGATCTCGAGGCCGCGATCCGGCAGGCCAGGACGGCGGGACGATCGGCTATCCTCCTACGGGTCAAGGGGCGCGGCGAAGCGCCGGCCTATGTGCCGGTACGGCTGCGATAGGGCGGCACCAGGGCAGCGTCCTCGGCCGACGAGGGCGCTGCCTTCCTGGCAGCATCGTCGAGACGGGGAGGCTAGACGGCAACGTGTGGCCAGCGCGTAACTGATCTTATGATGTTTCATACATCACAATTCAATCTTACGAAATGACAGCCAATGTGCTAAGATTCGCCGCATCGGAACAACGGCGGGGTGTTCAGGCAGTCGATCGAGACGCTTGCGAGCGGAGCGGTTGGCGCTGACACATAAGCGGGAGACATGATGACGGCGCGGACAGTTCGAGAATTCCTTCTCCTTCACAACCAGCGATTGTACGATTTTCTCTGCCAAGGCTTGGCCGACCGGTCGCTTGGCTCGCAGGACTTGGCTCAGCTTTCCGCAATCCATCTGGCGAACCGCCGCGAGATTGCGCGGTGGGATCGCGATTTGTCGTGCGGCACCGCGACTAGCTGCGCGTAGGGACGCGCCGCCGATGAACCGCTATGAGCGAAGCGTCTGGGGTCTCGCCGCCTGTTTTTCCGCGCTCGCCGGCTTTGTCGACGCGCTCGGCTTCCTGTATCTCGGCGGCTTCTTCGTCTCCTTCATGAGCGGCAACTCCACGCGGCTTGCCGTCGGGTTGAGCGAGCATGTCGCAGACGCCCTGACCGCCGGCGGGCTGATCGCATCCTTCGTCGTGGGCGTCATGCTCGGCTCACTGTGCGGACGAACCATCAGGCGCGCCCGCCATGGTGCGCTCATGTATCTCATCGCGGCCATGCTGACTGCCGCTTCTTTGCTTGCGGCGGCCGACGCGACCTGGGCCGCGGCTGCGGTGCTCGCCATGGCAATGGGCGCAGAAAATGCCCTGTTCGAACATGATGGCGAGGTACAGATCGGCCTCACCTACATGACCGGTACGCTCGTGAAGCTGGGCCAGCGCCTGTTGTCCGCGCTTATGGGCGGCGACCGGTTCGGATGGGTTCCCTATCTCTTGCTATGGCTTGGCCTCCTGGCGGGCGCAGTGCTGGGCGCCATGCTGTTCGGCCTCATCGGCCACCAGGCCATCTGGGTTGCCGCCGCTTCGGCCTTGCTGCTTGGCATCGCTCTCCATCGCCGCGACGTGAACCTGACACCCTCGGCGAAGGCGCCGCGCCCATGACCGACGGGGGCGGGGTAGGGCCGTCGATCGATCTCGAGCTGTTTCACGACATGGTCTTCGATCTGCGGTTCGATCGGCCTGCGCCAGGCAGCAATCTCGAGGGCCGCTTCCAGCGCGCAGGGAACATCCCGATCGCGCTCGACGCGCCTTTTGGCGAGACGGGGCCGATGCTGTTCCGGTTCGGTGACATGTTGTCGCTCCTCTTCGACTGGACCACGGTCCAGAGCGGCATGCGGATCAGCGATCCCGACCATCTCCTGTTCGACTATACGCGCATGATGATGGGCTTCCGCCTGTTCCGTCCCGCGCCGCGAAAGATCGAAATGATTGGCCTGGGTGGCGGATCGCTCGCCAAGGCCTGCTATCGCTGCCTGCCCCAGTGCGACATCACCGTGGTCGAGATCGATCCCGCAGTCATCGACCTGCGCGAGCAGTTCCACATTCCGCCCGACGACGACCGGTTCCGCGTGATCTGCGCTGATGGCCTGGACTATATCCTCAGCGCCCCCGGCGCGCCCGACATCCTCATTCTCGACGGCTTTGACAGCCGGGGCCTTCCCCCGGCGCTGAGCGAGCGGTCCTTCTACGACAGCTGCCGAGATCGCCTCGGCAGAAACGGACTGCTGGTGGCCAATCTGTGCGACAATGCCATGGCCTTTACCACGCTCGAACGCCGTATCGGGGCCAGCTTCGAGAACCGCACGATCGTCGTTCCGGCCGAAAATGGCGGGAACCGTGTCGTCTTCGCGAGCATCGACCCCGCGTTTCCGCCCGCGCGTCAGACCGTTCGCGGCCATCTGCCCGATACGGATGTCGTCGATTACGATGCCAAGGCTCGCAGGATCGTACGCGCTCTGGCGCGCGCCTCGCTCGAGGTGCCCGGTACCGAACATTGACACGGGTTGATCGGACTTTTGCGGCCAGCGTCTGATCCCAAGGAGAAGGAAAGGGGGAACAGGACGGTAAGCAAGGAGGATATCATGCCGCTCACAGCCCTCAGACCGTCCCAGGAACTCATCGATCTCGTTGGCGCCCTGGGGGGCACATGGAGCGGCAATGTCGCCATGTGTCGATGCCCAGCCCATGCCGACAGCGACCCCAGCCTTTCGATCCGCCAGGGCGACCGCGGTATCCTCGTGACCTGCTTTGCCGGCTGCGCCCGCGAAGACGTGCTGCGTGAGCTTCGGCGCGTGCGAGCGGGCCGACATTTTCCTGCACCCAGCAGCGCCGAAGGGCGGGGAAGGGGCGATCCACAGCGCGTCTGGGACCAGGGCACCGAGATCATCGGTACGCTTGGGGAAACCTACCTGCGCGGGCGCCACCTCGTGCCGCTCGTCCAGGGCCTGCGGTTCCATCCACGTTGTCCCTATCTTCCCAAGCCGCGAACGCAGTTTCTTCCCGCCTTGCTGGTCCCCGTCCAGGAAGGTCAGCGCCTGACCGCCATCCAGCGCATCTTCCTGGACCCTGATGGCCGCTATACGCGCAAGGTCATGCTGGGCACGCCGGGGCGCGGGGCGTGGCAAGGCGCGCGTCCCGCGGATATCCTCGCCATTGCAGAGGGTTTCGAGACCGCGCGGGCCTTCACCCTGCTGCGCGGCATTCCGTGCTGGGCCAGCCTGGGTGCCCGAAGGCTTCACCAGCTTCAGATACCCGCTTCAGTGACGCGGCTCTTCGTGGCGGGTGACAATGATCCCGAAGGCCAGCGTGCCATGGCGCAGGCGATGGAATGCTATGCGCGCCCCGATCTTGACCTCGTGGAAGCGCTGCCGCCCGCTCCCTTCAAGGATTGGGCGCGGGTGCTCGAAGCCGAGGTCCAAGCCGGTCGGCGCTGAACTTTGCGCATTGCGCAGGATTGGGTTCCCGGGGCCGCGCCATCCCCCGCTTTTGTGCGACGGCCGGAAACCATTTTGCGATGACCTGCGTTTATACCTGTCACGCGTAGCAATTTTTCCGCCTTCGGGGGCTATCTTCTCATGTCCAATGTGGTGCCTTTCGGGGCCACGTCGTCTGTCCATCGCCCGCTCGAGCAGGCGAGCGGACCATTCGCCGACATCGACCTCATCCACTCGATCAGCGTGGCGCTGATCGGCGAGCAGGACCGCGTCGAGCTCTATGGCAAGATCGTGGACGCGGCGATCACGATCGCCCAGTCGCAGTTCGGTACGATGCAGCTCGTCGTGCCAGGCTGCGATGTCTCGGGCCATGCGGGCTGCCTCCAGCTTCTCTGCTCGCGGGGCCTGCCGCCCGAGGCGGTGCAGTTCTGGCAGATCGTCAGCCCCGCGGCTCACAGCAGTTGCACGAAGGCGCTCAAGACCGGCAGCCGCGCGATCATTCCCGATTATGAGGAATGGGACGAGATCGCGGGCACCGAGGATCTCGAGGCGTTCCGCCGCACCGGCATCCGATCCGCGCAGACCACGCCGCTTCTCGCGCGCGACGGACGCCTGCTCGGGATGATCTCGACCCATTGGACCGAGCCGCACGAGCCCTCGCCGCGCGACCTCCGGCTCCTCGACATCCTCGCCCGCCAGGCAGCCGATCTTCTCGAACGGACGATTGCCGACGAAGCGCTGCGCGAACGCAAGGAGGAACTCGACCGGACCTGCGCGGCGCTGCGCGAATCCGAGCAACTCCAGAAGATGCTGACCGGCGAGCTCAGCCACCGCGTCAAGAACATGCTCGCAACCGTCCAGGCAATCTCGACACAGACCCTGCGCAACTGCAGCGATCCCGCCGAGTTCGTCGAGAGCTTTTCGGGCCGCATCCAGTCGATGGCCCGGGTCCACTCGCAGCTCAGCACCACGGACTGGAAAGGTACGCAGCTGCGCGCCGTCGTTGAAGACCAGATGAAACTCGGCCATATCGACGAGCCGCGGATTGCCGCGTCAGGCCCCGACATCCATCTCGATGCCAATGCCGTGCCGAAGATGGCGATGATCCTGCACGAGCTCGGCACCAACGCGCGCAAATACGGCGCTCTCTCTCGTGCTGGCGGCACGGTCGACATCCGCTGGACGGTGCGGCCGGAACAGCTCGCGCTTAGCTGGATCGAGCGCGGTGGTCCCAGGGTCCAGGTGCCCCTCCGCCGCGGGTTTGGATCGCGGCTGATCGAAGCGACCGTTCGCGGCGTTCACGGCAATGCCGATATGAGCCTCGAGGCCGAGGGCGTACGCTGGGAGATCCAGTTTCCGCTACCGGACGACGAGGACTCAGTTGAAGAGGCTGGCAAACGGCGGCCGGGGCAGGGTTCGCTCGCCGAGCAGGCCGGCCTTGGGCCATCGCGCGAACCGGCATGGCGCAATCTTGCAGGCAAGCACGTGCTTGTCGTCGAGGACGAGCCGCTCCTGGCCCTCGATCTCGTCGGCCAGCTCGAGGACGCAGGCACCATCATCGTCGGACCCGCCGCCGATCCGCGCGCGGCGCTCGACCTCATCGCGCACCATCGGATCGACGTCGCCCTACTCGACGCCAATCTTTCGGGTGAACCGGTCGACGATATCGCGCATGCGCTCGCCGCGCGGTCCATCCCCTTCCTGTTCATGAGCGGCTATGGGCGCGAGAACCTGCCCCCGGCTTTTCCGCATATCGAACTGCTCTCCAAGCCGTTCGACGCGCGGCAGCTTCTCACGCTTGCCGACAGGATGCTTGCCTGACCGATTGGGGGTAGGCGCGCCGTGCTGGCTTCTAGCGCTTAGGGACGTCCGGGGCCGGCTTGGCGGCCGCTATGCCAAGTTTCCGGCGGCCCTTGCCACTTGCCTTAGCGGCCGGTGCCGGTTCACCGGGCTTGCGGCCAAGGCCATTTGCCTTGGCAAGTGTGCTGCGGCGCTCCCTGTAGCTCGGCGCCACCATGGGATAGTCTTTGGGCAGACCCCATTTCGCGCGATAGGCATCGGGCGACAGGCCATAATGGGTCGCTAGGTGGCGCTTGAGCATCTTCATCTTCTTGCCGTCTTCCAGGCACACCAGATAGTCCGGCTTGACCGAATGGCGGATCGACACTGCCGGACGAAGCTCTTCCGGTTGGGGCTCTGGGGCCGGCGCCACCGCCTGGTTCAACGCGCCATAGACGCCCTCGATCAGCGCCGGCAGGTCGGCCGCCGGCACGGCATTGTTCGAGACATGAGCCGCAACGATATCGACGGTGAGTGTGACAAGAAGATCTTGGGCCAATCTGGTCTCCCTTTCTCGGGAATGGTCGTCAGCGCTGTAGTCCGCTGATCGCCGTCTTCATATTGCGGATCGCGATGCCTGCAAGCAGGATCACTCGGAGGCGTCACTGGAAGGGAGCGCAACGACCCATCTGGCGCGGACCAGCCGACTGACCAGCACCAGCATGCTAGCGTGAGCCCCGAGGGCGGAGAGCGACCAACGCACGAACATGACGTAATCGCGGGAGCGCCGGCCATGGGCAACGGGCTCGAGATTACTGGAAGGTTGGTT
>NZ_ALVC01000217.1:0-28282 GCF_000293195.2 Sphingomonas sp. LH128 | reverse complement strand
CCGCCAAGCGCGTTCGCATCATCGCCCCGCAGTGGGTCACCTGCCGCTTCGAGCGCGGCGTTCTCCTCATCGCTGAAGATGCGGCTGCGCACGATGAAGCGTACGCCCTCGGGCGCCTCCAGGCTCATGCCCGAGCCGCGTCCGGGGACCACATCGATGGTGACCTGGGTGTGGCGCCAGTACTCGAACTGCGCCGCTCCGATCCATACACGGGTGTTGCCGATGAGCGAGCCGAGCAGCACGTCCTGCGCACCGACGCGGAACTCGCCCTCGGTGAAGCACATCGGCGCGGAACCGTCGCAGCAGCCGCCCGACTGGTGGAACATCAGCGGGCCGTGGATGGCGCGCAGGCGCTCGATCCATTCCTCCGCCGCCGGAGTGGCGAGGATGCGGGCCGGGAGATTGGCAGGCAGGCTCATGACGCCGAAAAGCGGCGGATGGCTTGAATGCCATCCGCCGTTTCGAGGTATCCGGCGCCGTTATGGTGGCGGGACGCCGGGTTGAGAGCTCTTGGCGAACCCGCCACGATCAGAAGAAGCCGAGCTTCTTCGGGCTGTAGCTGACGAGCAGGTTCTTGGTCTGCTGGTAGTGATCGAGCATCATCTTGTGGTTCTCACGACCGATCCCCGACTGCTTGTAGCCGCCGAACGCCGCGTGAGCGGGATAGGCGTGGTAGCAGTTGGTCCACACGCGCCCGGCCTGAATGCCGCGGCCGATGCGGTAGGCTCGGGTTCCGTCGCGCGTCCACACCCCGGCGCCGAGGCCGTAGAGCGTGTCGTTGGCGATCTCCAGCGCCTCCTCGTCGGTCGAGAACTTGGTCACGGCAAGCACCGGGCCGAAGATCTCTTCCTGGAACACGCGCATCTTGTTGTGGCCCTCCAGCACGGTCGGCTTCACGTAGTAGCCCTGCGCCAGTTCGCCGTCATGCGTGGCGCGCTCGCCGCCGGTCAGCACCTTGGCGCCTTCATCCTTGCCGATCTGGATATAGCTGAGGATCTTCTCCAACTGGTCGTTCGATGCCTGCGCACCGATCATCGTCGCGGCGTCCAGCGGGCTGCCCAGCTTGATCGCCTCGACCCGCGCGATCGCCTTCTCGATGAAGGCATCATAGATCGATTCGTGGACCAGCGCACGGCTCGGGCAGGTGCAGACCTCGCCCTGGTTGAGCGCGAACATGGTGAAGCCTTCGAGCGCCTTGTCGAGGAAGTCGTCGTCGTGGTCCATCACGTCGGCGAAGAAGATGTTGGGGCTCTTGCCGCCCAGTTCCAGCGTGCAGGGGATCAGGTTTTCCGACGCATACTGCATGATGAGGCGGCCGGTCGTCGTCTCGCCGGTGAAGGCGATCTTGGCGATGCGCTTGTTCTGCGCCAGCGGCTTGCCCGCCTCGATGCCGAAGCCGTTGACGATGTTGAGCACGCCGGGCGGCAGCAGATCGGCGATCACTTCGGCCAGCACCAGGATCGACATCGGGGTCTGCTCGGCGGGCTTCAGGACCACGCAGTTGCCCGCTGCCAGCGCCGGGGCCAGCTTCCACGCGGCCATCAGGATCGGGAAGTTCCACGGGATGATCTGGCCGACGACGCCCAGCGGTTCGTGGAAGTGATAGGCGATGGTGTCGTGGTCGATCTCGGCGATCGAGCCTTCCTGTGCGCGCAGGCACGAGGCGAAGTAGCGGAAGTGGTCGATCGCCAGCGGGATGTCGGCGGCGGTCGTCTCGCGGATGGGCTTGCCGTTGTCGATCGTCTCGGCCAGCGCCAGCTTGTCGAGGTTGGCTTCGAGGCGGTCGGCGACCTTGAGCAGCGTGTTCGCGCGCTCGGTCGGCGAGGCCTTGCCCCAGGCGTCCTTGGCGGCGTGCGCGGCGTCGAGCGCCAGTTCGATGTCCTCGGCCGTGCCGCGCGCCACCTGGCACACGACCTGCCCGGTCACCGGCGAGATATTGTCGAAGTACTGCCCCTTGACCGGGGCCACCCACTTGCCGCCGATGAAGTTGTCGAACTTCTCGCGGATGAGCGACTCGCCCGCGAATTTGCCAATCGCCTGTTCCAGCATCCCAAATCTCCGAACCTGACCCCCGTGGGGTTTCGACAGGCAATGTGAGCCGATGGGCGCGGCAGGCCAATTGTACCTTGGGACGATGCCCTTCGACAGGATCTGGGTGTGCGGTGGGGGCTTCGACAGGCTCAGCCTGAGCGGGATTTAAAGACCGGCTCTTAAAACCGCTCGGGTTGAGCCTGTCGAAGCCCCCTCGCGCAAGACGCAACCTCTGGATAACCCCCCGTCCCGCTTGCACCCCGCCCCCCGCTTTGGCACTAGCCCGGACGTGAGCGCGAACATCGTCATCGGCACCGCCCAGCGCGGGGAGCCGGTAGAGATCGACATCAAGGAACTCTTGGCGACCCGCCTGCTGGTGCAGGGCAATTCCGGGTCCGGCAAGTCGCACCTGCTGCGCCGCATCCTCGAAGAGAGCGCCGGGATCGTCCAGCAGGTGGTGATAGACCCCGAGGGCGACTTCGTCAGCCTTGCCGAGCAGTTCGGCCACGTCGTCATCGACGGCTCCGCCTATGGCGAGGCCGAGATCGCCCGCCTCGGCGCGCGCATCCGCCAGCACCGCGCCTCGGTGGTCCTCGCGCTCGACGAGCTGGAGATCGACCAGCAGATGAAGTGCGCCGCGCAGTTCCTCAACGCCCTGTTCGATGCCCCGCGCGAGCAGTGGTATCCCGCGCTCGTGGTGGTGGACGAGGCGCAGATGTTCGCCCCCGCCGCTGCCGGCGAGGTCTCCGAGGAAGCCCGCCGCGTCAGCCTCGCGGCGATGACCAATCTGATGTGCCGCGGCCGCAAGCGCGGTCTGGCGGGCGTGATCGCCACCCAGCGCCTTGCCAAGCTGGCCAAGAACGTCGCGGCCGAGGCCAGCAACTTCCTGATGGGCCGCACTTTCCTCGACATCGACATGATCCGCGCCGCCGACCTGCTCGGCATGGAGCGGCGGCAGGCCGAGACGATCCGCGACCTCGCGCGCGGGCAGTTCCTGGGCCTTGGCCCTGCGATCGCCCGGCGGCCGGTGTCGGTCAGCGTCGGCACGGTGCAGACCGGCGCGAAGTCGGTGACGCCGGGCCTCGCCCCGCTGCCCACCGCGACGACCGAGGAACTGCGCGAACTGCTGCACGACAATCTCCACGTCGAGCCGGATCGCCCCGAATTCCACCGCCCCGCCCCGCGCGTCGACGATGCCGAGACGCTGGCCCGCCGCATCGCCGCGACCGAACTGCTCGAACCCACCACCGCGCAGGCCCGCGAACGCGAGCGTGAAAGGGAGCGCAACGAGCCCGGCGCCGAGGAAACCCGCGCGGCGATGATCGAGATCATGAACGTGATGGCCGAGGAGCCAGACTGCACGTTCCAGTCCGCGACCACGCTGTTCCAGGACTTCACCATCCGCTGCCGGATGAAGGGCATCTCGGTGCGCGGCCTCGACGCGACGATGTTCCGCCGGGGCTTCGCCGCCGCGCTCGCAGGGATCGAGAACCCCGACGACGCGCGCTGGGAAGACCTCATCAACTTGTCGAAGCACGTGCCCGACGATGCGCTGGCGACGTTCTATGTGATCGCCCGCGCCGCGATCGACGGCAAGCCGTGCCCGGACGACATGGACCTCGCGCGGATCTACGGCACCAGTTCGCCCCGCCGCGTGCAGCGTCTGCTCGACTATCTGGAGAAGGACGGCCTGATCGTGGTGCGCACCGATTTCTCGGGCAAGCGCTCGGTCGGCCTGCCGGATCTCGGCGTGACAACCGCGCCGGTCGAGGCGTAAGGTCGGGCCATCATGGCCGAGATCATCAACCTGCGCATGGCCCGCAAGGCCAAAACCCGCGCCGCCGACAAGGCCGAGGCGGCGGCAAACCGCGCCCAGCATGGTCGCACCAAGGCCGAGAAATCCGCCTCGCAGGCTGAGATCGCACGGATCGATCGCACCCTCGACGGGGCCAAACGGGAAGACTGATGCGCACCACGTATGACGACGCCAGCGTGCGCCTCTACCATCTCGACGGCGGGGCCGAGGGCGGCGCGGCGAACACGCTGTTCTACGGCCCGCTGTCCGAGGCCATGCGCATAGCCTCGCTACAGAGCGAGGACGTGCAGGATGGCCTGTTTCTCGCCACCGACAACGATGTGGTGGCTTACGTGGACCTGCTGGAAAGCTGAATTCGGCTGCGGGGACTTCGACCCTTCGACAAGCTCAGGGTGAGCGGGGTTGGAGTAGGCCTCCCAATGGCAGGAGTAGTGCAAACCTCTCAATTCCGCTCAGGCTGAGCCTGTCGAAGCCCCCTCGATATCAGAACTTCGCCTGCACGCCCGCCGCGACATAGTGATCGCCGACGTTCACCTTGCCCGAGAGGAACGGCGCCAATGGCATCGCGGCGGTGCCGTAGGCGCGCAGGTCGTTACCGATGAAACGCGCACCAAGACCAAGAGTGAACGACATCGGCAGCGTGTAAGTCGCCTCCACCTTGCCGAAGATCTTGGTGCCCGAATTATCGCAATGACCGTCGCCGACCTGCTCGTCGTTGGAGCGGCGGAAGCACTGCGAGTTGTCCTCGTAGTACCCGTCATGGTCGCGCTTGTGGAAGAACGCGCCGACGGCCGGGGTGATCGCGAAACCACCGTCCTGGATCACCGGCACGCCGACGGCGAGTTCGCCGCCCCAGCTGCCTTCGGAGCGGGCGACATTGGCCTCGGCGGTGACGGTCGCCGCATTGGCGGAACTTGCGGCAAAAGCGCAGATGCCCGCGAGGGCGATCAGGCGGATCTTCATGGGCGGGGGACTCCCTGTAGCCTTGGAAACAATGCCAATCGGCTAGATTCCACGCATCTTGCGGACAAGAGGCCCGGATTCGCCCTGCCCCGTTAAGGACTCGACCCGTCCGTTTTCACGCCTGGAACAGAACTTCGGTTCCCGAATGGACCATCTGCGCGAGACGCGCCGCGTCCCAGTTGGTCAGGCGCACGCAGCCATGGCTTTCGGTGCGGCCGATCTTCGCGGGCTCGGGCGTGCCGTGGATGCCGTAGTGGTCCTTGGACAAATCGATCCATACCACGCCGACCGGGCCATTGGGGCCGGGGGCGAGGCGCTTTGCGGTATCGTTCTTGTTGGCGTCCCAGAACAGGTCCGGATCGTACTGGTAATCCGGATTGCGCGAGGTGCCCTTGATCTCCCACTTGCCGAGCGGGAGCGGATCATGGCCGCTGCCCGTGGTGACGGGGAATTGCGCGATGAGTTTACCTTGCTTGTCAAAGGCCTGCAGCGTGCCCTCGGACTTGTCGACGACGATCTTCTCGGCTGTCGGCTGATCGCCCGCGACGCCGAGGCGCTGCAGCGTGTCGGACCAGCCGCGCTCGTCACCCTCTATCTTCGCGACGGGCACATTGGCGATCGCGGGAACGCGCACCGTGGTGCCTGAACCGACTTTCGTGCCGTGGCCGTTGAGCGCCACCAGCGTATCGGGGGTGGTATGGAAACGCTCGGCCAGCGCCTCCGTCAGCGAGCGGTAGCCAAGATGGTCGAAACCGGCCTGCTGGGAAGTCTTGGTCGGCAGGTTGCGCGTGAAAGGCCCACGCGCGAAAGCATCGGGGATCACCACCAGCCGCGTCGCCGCCATGTTCTGTGCGGGGAACAGGGCCTGCTGGGTTGCCGGATCGAGCTGTCCGCTACGGGGAAGTCCGCGCGCTTCCTGGAAGCCGCCGAGCGCCAGCTTGTAGGACTGCCCATCCTTCCCGTCGATCACGCCGGGCGAGAACCCAGCACGGTCGAGCGCCACTTGCGCCCGCATCAGCAGGCTGTCGGCCGCCTCGGTCTCGCCGCCGCCGGGGGCATCGGCGAAAGCCAGAGTGTCGGAACTCTTCGCGGGAGCCTTCGCCTGTTCCGTCTGCGGCCCGCAGGAGGCCAGCAGCACGAAACACGAAAGGCTGAGGGGAACGAGACGTTTCAAGCATCACCCAAAGTTATGGTTCTGTTGCCTTGAAAACGCCCCGAAACCGGGAAAGCTCCGCAAACGAAAAGGGCGGCCCCGCAGGACCGCCCTTTTCCGCTTGAAGTTCGGCGTGGCCGAACTTGCGGCACCGGCCCACTCCCCCACCCGGCCTCCCACTAGTGTACCCTCGATGGGAGGCCGGGTGGGGGAGTGGGCCGGTGCCGCGAAAATGCGCCTCAGCGCATTTTCACAGGACTAGCTATCAGCCTTCGCTGACGGTCGCCTTGACGATCTTGCCCGGCTCGCGCGGCGGCTCGCCCTTGGGGAGCGCGTCGACGTGCTCCATGCCTTCGACGACCTGACCCCAGACGGTGTACTGCTTGTCGAGGAAGGTCGCGTTGTCGAACACGATGAAGAACTGGCTGTTGGCCGAGTGCGGCGCGCTGGTGCGGGCCATCGAGCACACGCCGCGCACGTGCGGCTCGGCGTTGAATTCGGCCTTCAGGTCGGGCTTGGACGAACCGCCCATGCCAGTGCCGTTGGGGCAGCCGCCCTGCGCCATGAAGCCCGGGATCACGCGGTGGAACTTCACGCCATCGTAGAAGCCTTCGCCGGCCAGTTCCTTGATCCGCTCGACGTGGCCGGGGGCCAGGTCGGGGCGCAGCTTGATCTTGACGTCGCCGCCTTCGCCGTTGCCGGTGTCGAGCGAGAGTGTGAGGAATTCGTCAGCCATTGCCTGTCTCCATGAGGCCGGGCGCGATCGCGCCGGTAAACTTTGGCGCCCGATATAGGCGATGGCGCGGCAATGTCACGAGGGGGCGTGAACCGGCACCATGCCGAAGGGACTTCGACAGGCTCAGCCTGAGCGGGTTTGGGAGGTTTACACCACCTCCGCTCACCCTGAGCTTGTCGAAGGGTCACGGCTGAGCCTGTCGAAGCCCCCCGCAGTCCCGAGTGGCCATGGCAAAGCCCTGTTGCAATTGCGAGATAGCTGCGTAGACCGGCCCGCATGAGCGACGCGGACCTCAAGCACGACCCGATGGACCACACGGAAGACACCGTGCGTCAGGACGCGCCCGAATCCGAATCGCTGGACGAGGACAACCGCCTCAAGCCCGAATTCGTCCGCAGCGTCAAAGACGCGCTTGACGATGAAGACACCGATCGCGTCTACGACCTCGTCGAAGGGCTCCACCCCGCCGACATCGCCGACTTGTTCGAGCTGTTCGACGAACGCGAGCGCCTGACGCTGGCCGGCGCGATCCGCGACCTGATGGGCTCGGAAGTCATCGCCGAGCTGAACGACTGGGTCCGCGAGGCGCTGATGGAAGCGCTTCCGGCCGACGTCGTCGCCGAGATCGCCGAACAACTCGACACCGACGACGCCGTCGCGATGCTGGAGGATCTCGACGAGGCCGACCAACAGGCCGTCCTTGCCGAGATGGAGCCGGAAGACCGCGCCGCCATCGAGTCGGCGCTGTCCTACCCCGAGGAATCCGCCGGCCGTCTGATGAGCCGCGAACTCGTCGCGGTGCACGAATCGATGACGGTGGGCGATCTCATCGATTTCCTGCGCGAACATCGCGAATTGCCGACCGAGTTCTGGGAAGTGTTCATCGTCGATCCGATGCACCGCCCGATCGGCACCTGCTCGCTTTCTTGGATCCTTCGCACGCCGCGCAACATTCCTCTCTACGACGTCATGGCGCGCGACCAGACGCTGATCCCGGCCGACATGGATCAGGAAGAAGTCGCACTGCGCTTCCAGAAGTACGCGCTGATCTCGGCGGCGGTGGTGGACCCTGCGGGCCGCCTGATCGGCCAGATCACCGTCGACGACATCGTCCACATCATTCAGGAGGAAGCGGGCGAGGACGCCCTGCTGCTGTCCGGTGCAGGCGACGGCGACATCAACGAGCCGATTCTGCTGACCGTGCGCGCCCGCCTGACCTGGCTGGTGGTGAATCTGGCCACGGCGATGCTGGCGGCCTCGGTCGTCGGGCTGTTCCAGGGGGCGATCGCGAAGTTCGCGCTGCTGGCAGTGCTGATGCCGATCGTATCAGGCATGGGCGGCAATGCGGGCACGCAGACGCTCGCCGTGGCGGTGCGCGCCATCGCGACGAACCAGCTGACCGATTCCAACACCGTCAGGATGATCCTGCGCGAATTCCGCATCGCGCTGGCCAACGGCTTCGCGCTGGGCCTGCTGATCGGCGTGGGGACGTGGCTGATCTTCTCCAACCCGCTGCTGGGCGCCGTGATTGCCTCGGCGATGGTCATCAACAACCTGGTCGCAGGGCTGATGGGTATTCTGGTGCCGGTGACGCTGGACAAGTTCAACGTCGATCCGGCGGTATCCTCGGCCGTGTTCGTGACGACCGCGACCGACACGATGGGCTTCTTCTCGTTCCTCGGCCTCGCGGTGGTGGTGGGGCTGGCCTGACGCCAGCGCTTTTCGGCTGGGGCTTCGACAAGCTCAGCCTGAGCGGTATTTAAAGACCTGCTCTCAACCCGCTCAGGCTGAGCTTGTCGAAGCCCCATCGGGAGGGCGCATGCAATGGCGATCTTTCATGCCCGACCGTAAGTGACTATCTCTCACCCATGCCGCTCAACATGACCAAGATCGCCTTCTCCGCCGAAAGCCCTGCCTCCTTGCGCGCATGGCTGGAAAGCCACCCGGATGAGGCACTGATGACCACCCGCTATCTCCCCAAGCGGCACGAGGAGATGATCGGCGGCTCTCTTTACTGGATATTCGAGCATACGCTGATCGGCCGCTCGCCGATCATGCGGTTCTCGCAGCGCGAGGACGGCCGCTGGCACATCCACCTCGAACCGCGGCTGATCCCCGTGGTCACTCAGCCCAAGCGTGCGCATCAGGGCTGGCGCTATCTATCCGAGGAAGCCGCCCCGCGCGACCTGGCCGAAGGCGAGACGGCGAGCGACACCATGCCGCCCAAGCTGGCACGCGAACTGGCGAAGCTGGGGCTGGTCTAGGTTCTGAATCGGGCGATCGCGGCCATCGCCTCGTCGAAACTGCGGTCCATCGCCGTCATCACCAGAGCCACGTCACCGCCCGTCAGCGCCCGGTTTCCGCGCGCTAGAACACCCATGATCCCCCGGCCACGATAGCGTGAGGGATCGCGCAAGTGCAGCATGATCATCTTCTGCCGTTTGTGCCGCCAGACCGTGACATCAACGATTTCGCGCCACGGGATCGTTCGGTCGGACCAGCGGGTCCAGCGGATGCCCTGCGCGTCGATTCGCATTTCTTCGTTACCTGCGATCAGCCGCCGGATACCGCTGAGCCCGGCCAGCCCGAAGAACACGATCCCGAGCCAGCCGATGATGCGCGTCACCTCAGGCGAATGGCGCCCGAAAGAAGGCGGCGGACCGAATGCGCCCACCATCCAAAGCGCAATGGCGACGAAAGCAAACGCTCCAAGCACAAGCAGAACCACACGGCCCGGCGCGGGGTGTGCAACGAAAGCCCCGGTCATCCGCGCTCCACCCACCACTTGAGCAGCACATGCGCCACCGCGTGCTTGGGCGGCGCCCCGAAGGCGCGGCCCATCTCCCCCAAGGCGACAGCTTCGAGCGCATCGACGCATTCCTCGCGGGTGAACCAGCGCACGTCCTCCAGTTCGGTCTCGTCGATGACGATGGCCGGGTCGTCGGCGAAGGCGTGGCAGCCGATCATCAGCGAGGACGGGAACGGCCAGGGCTGGCTGGCAACATACTCGACATTGCGCACCCGCACGCCCGCTTCCTCGAAGACTTCGCGCGCGACCGCTTCCTCGATGGTCTCGCCCGGCTCCACGAAGCCCGCCAGCGCCGAGTAACGATGCGCCGGAAAACGCGGCTGGCGGCCGAGCAGCAGCTTGCCGTCATGCTCGACGGTCATGATCGTGACCGGATCGACGCGCGGGAAATGCTCGGCCCCGCAACCGGTGCAGGAGCGCTGCCACCCCCCCTTCGCGAGCACCGTGGCCGCACCGCAGACCGCGCAGAAGCGGTGCCGCGAATGCCAGCCGACCAGCGCCCGCGCCCCACCGTAAGCCGCGAGTTCGCCCGGTTCCAGCGCGTTCATCGCGTTCCAGCTCGGCGCTCCGGCGGCGGGAATGCCCGGCAGCACTTGCGCGAAACAGCCGCGCCCGCCTTCGAGGCCAAGGAAAAGCAATTCCGCATCGCATTCCGCGTCGGCGAGGCTGCCCCAGACGAGGCCGCCCTCCGCCGTCATCACCGGGTCGAGTCCGTCGAGCTTCAGCAGCCGCGCGCTCGGCCCCATCAGCGCGGCGATGGCGTCCGGGTCGCCGCGCACGTGGTCGGCGCGGTCGATCGGCGATCCACCGAAGGCGATGGGGGCAGCGGGAGTGGTCAGCAGCACGTCAATGTTTCTCCAGGATCGCGAGCACGTCGGCTTTCAGGGCCTTCTGGAACTGGGGCAAGAGGTCGAGAGCGTTGGGCGGCATGAACTGCACGAATATCTGCGAGCGCAGGCCGTGGACCATGTCGACCATGCCCACCGTCCCCGCCGCGCCCGACCAGCCGTAGAGCCCGCTCTCCGCCCCCTGCCCGACGCGCCCTCCAGCGCCGAAGCCGCTGGGACCGCCGAACATCTCGGGCACGAGGACGCCGGGCGGGAGCAGGTTGGAGGTGCCCATCCGCACCGCGCTCTCGGACAGCACGCGCACACCGTCGATCATGCCCATCTGCGCCAGCATCCGCAGGAACCGGTCGTAGTCGCGCGGAGTGCTGACGAGACCCGCTCCGCCGAAGGGGAAGGCCGGCTTGTCGAGGTAGATCGAGGTCTCCCCTTCGTCGATCGGCGCCAGCACGCCGCCGACGGCCGCGTAATTGGTGGTGAGGCGATGGGCGTCGGCGGCCGAGACCCGGAAACCCGTGCTGGTCATGCTGGCGGGGCCGAAGATCGTGTCCTGAAGGTAGGCGTCGAACGGCTTGCCCGACACCACCTCGATCACCCGGCCCATCAGGTCGAGACCCATCGAATAGCTCCAGCGCGTGCCGGGATCGGCGACCAGCGGCACTTGCGCCAGCCCTCGCGCGAACAGGTCCAGTCCCTTGACCGGCTCTCCCCGAAACAGACCGGGCAGCTTCATCCGGCTGATCTGCCCGGCGACGAGGCCCTTGTCCTCCATCAGCGCCTTGATCGGCCCCTGTTGGATGATCGTGTAGCCGATCCCGGAGCTATGCGTGACCAGATGCCGCATCGTGATCGGCCGGGGCGCGGCGTGCAGCGCGGTGATCGAGCCGTCGTACTCGTCCTGCACCATCATGTGCGCATATTCCGGCAGCACGTCCGCCACGGGCTGATCGAGGCCGATCCTGCCCTGCGCCACCAGTTCCATCGCCGCCATCCCGGTGATCGGCTTTGTCATCGAATAGATGCGGAACAGGCTGTCAGCGGTCACCGGATCGGCGTCGTTGAAGCCTTCCGAGCCACGCGCGACATATTCCGGCTCGCGCCCCGGCAGGCCCAGCGAGGCGACCATGCCGGGGAACCTGCCCGGCCCCACCCAGCGCTCGACGACCGCGCGGACCTGCGGGATCAACTCCGGCTGCTGCGCCGCGCGCGCCAGTCTCGGCAGCATCGCCCCGAGCCCCGCAGCCGCCCCCATGCCCAGCAGCATGCGACGGTCCAGCGCGGCTTCGAGGCGATCGATCATGCGTCTTCCTTCTCGGCAAGAGCGAGCCGCGCGGCCTTGGCGAAGAGCGTGGGCAGCCCCGCCTCGTCGAGCCGATCAAGCGGCCACCATTCTCCATCTTCCAGCCCCTCGAACCCGTCACCAAGGTAAACCGCCAGGTTCAGTTCCAGCGCAAAGTGCGTGAAGACGTGGCCGACCTTGCCCGCGCTCTCCCATGGCCCGGTAAGCGGTCCCTCGCCCGAGCCGTCGATACGCGCCGCCCAGCCATCGTCGGGCAGCGCCCGCATGCCGCCGAGCATGCCGCTGCCGGGACGGCGAACCAGCCAGACTTCCGCTTCGTCCCGCTCGATCCAGAAGGCGCGGCCCTGGCGCACGGCCTTGGCCTTCTTTGCCGCCTTTACCGGCAGCCTTGCGGGATCGCCCATGCGCCGTGCCTCGCAAGGCCCCGAAATCGGGCAGAGCAGGCAGCGCGGACTGCGCGAGGTACAGACGGTGGCGCCAAGGTCCATCATCGCCTGCGCAAAGTCGCCCGCGCGGCGCTGCGGCGTGATGGTGTCGGCCTTTGCGCGGATAGCGGGCCGTGAACCCGGCAGAGGCTCCTCGATCGCGAAGAGCCGCGAGACGACCCGCTCGACATTGGCATCGACGACCACCGCGCGCCGCCCGAAGGCGATCGCGGCGACGGCAGCGGCGGTATAAGCTCCCAGTCCCGGCAGAGCGCGCAAGCCTTCCTCGGTATCCGGAAACTGCCCGAGCCGCGCCACTTCACGCGCGCAGGCCAGCAGGTTTCGGGCGCGGGCATAGTAGCCGAGGCCCGCCCATGCTGCCATGACCTCCTCGTCCGCAGCCGCCGCGAGCGCCTGCACGGTCGGCCAGCGCATAGTGAAGGCGGCAAAGTAGTCCTTCACCGCCGCAACCGTCGTCTGCTGGAGCATCACTTCCGACAGCCAGACCCGGTACGGATCGGGCGCAGGCGTGCCCGGAGCTGCGCGCCACGGCAGGTCGCGGGCATGGGCGTCGTACCAGTCGAGCAGCAGCGCCGCGATTGCAGTATCCGAACTGGCATCCATGCCGCCGCTATGGCATTGGATCGCGGGCAATGGAACGGAATAGCGGCAAATCCCCCGGTGAATCGAAGGCACGTCCCGCCAAGGGCAAGACGGGCCTCAAACAGTTCGAGCGCATGCGCGGCGGACAGGCGCGGCAGATCTCGGACCTGATGCCCGAAGTCGGCCGCACCGCCTTCCGGCGTTTCGGCTTCGTGCAATCGAGCGTGGTGTCGCGCTGGCCCGAGATCGTCGGCGCCCGCCACGCACGCGTCTGCTCGCCGGAATCGATCCGTTTCCCGCCCGGAGAGAAGAGCGACGGCATCCTCCAGCTGGTCGTCGTGCCCGCTCATTCGCCGATGATCCAGCACGTGATCCCCGAGATCATGGACCGGGTGAACCGCTTTTTCGGCTACCAGGCGGTCGCCAAGGTGAAAATCCGGCAAGGCGAGGTTAAGCCGCCGGTTGCCACGCAGCCGCGCCCGTCCGCGCCGCCTTCGCTGAAACCGGTGCCGTTCGAACTTGGGGAATCGCTGCGCGACATCGGCGACCCGGAGCTTCGCGCGGTTCTCGAATCGCTGGCGCGCAGCATGGGCGCCGCCGAAAGCCAAAGTGCAAACAAGCCTGACAGTCAGGAAGACAAGTGATGACCAAGACCGTCTTTCGCGCCGTGGCGCTTGCCGCCTGCGCCGTTCTCAGCATGGCCGCCGCTCCCAAGGGCGCCGCGCCCAGGAAGGGGCTGCCCCCCGCCTCCACGAACTGGACCGCTGCCACCGCCGTCACCGCCGACGGCAGCCACCGGCTCGGCAATCCGGACGCGCCGCTCAAGCTGGTCGAATACGTCAGCTACACCTGCCCGCACTGCGCACACTTCCACAAGGAAGCGGACCCCGTGCTGCGCCTGACGATGGTGCCCAAGGGCCAGATCTCGGTCACGGTGACCAACTTCCTGCGCAACCCTATCGACCTCACCGTGGCCATGCTGACCAACTGCGGCGATCCCAAGCGCTTCTTCGTGCGCCACAACGCCTTCTTCGCCTCGCAGGACAAATGGCTCGCGAAGGCCGAGGCGACCAACCGCGAACAGCAGCAGCGCTGGTATCAGGGCGATTTCCCCGCCCGCATGCGCGCCATGGCGAGCGATCTCGGCTTCTACGACCAGACCGCTTCGTGGGGCCTCAGCCGCGCGCAGACCGACCAGTGCTTCGCCAACACCGCGATGCTCGACAAGCTCAAGGGCCAGCAGGGCGAAGTGCAGGCGCTCGGCCTGCAGGGCACGCCCAGCTTCACGCTCAACGGCGACCTTCTCGACGGCCACGACTGGGCGACGGTGTCCAAGGCGATCACCGACAAGCAAGCCCAGCAGCGCGCGGGCAATATTTGATCCACGAGCCCACCCCCGGCCCCTCCCGCATGCGGGAGGGGAGCGAGACTTGGCAGCTTGCTGCCTAGTCGCAGCGGGGTGGGTGAGCGGCACGCACTTCAGCTTGGGAGAGCAACATGACCGACCTTTCGCGTCGAACCCTCGTGAAATCGGCGGCAGTGCTCGCCGCCACGGCGCCGCTCCCCTCTCTCGCCCGCAGCGCGAAGACGCCCCGAATCGGTCGCTACATCGCCGTCCCGGAAAGCGGCGTCCATGCCTTCAAGGGCATCCGCTACGGCCGCGCCGAGCGCTTTGCCCGTCCGGTCGCCGAGCCGCTCGAAGGCCCTGCGATCACCGCCGCGAAGTTCGGCCCCATCTGCCCGCAACGCGCCATGGCGGGCGAGCCGCAGTCCGAGGACTGCCTGTTCCTCAACGTCTGGACGCCCGAGGCGGACCCGCGCGCGAAGCGGGCGGTCATGGTCTATTTCCACGGCGGCGCCTACACCACTGGCTCGGTCACCGATCCGCTGACCCACGGTGCGAAGCTGGCCGCCGACGGCGATGTCGTGGTCGTGACCGTCAACCACCGGCTCAACGCGCTGGGCTATGCCTGGCTGGGGCCCTTCGGTGCACGTTATGCCGATAGCGGCAATCTTGGCCAGCTCGACCTGATCCTCGCGCTGCAGTGGGTGCGTGATCACATCGCCGCATTCGGCGGCGATCCGGCGCGCGTCATGGTGTTCGGCCAGTCGGGCGGCGGCGCCAAGATCGCGACGCTGATGGCGATGCCTGCCGCGAAGGGCCTGTTCCACGCCGCCGCGACGATGAGCGGGCAGCAGGTGCAGGCCAGCGGCCCGGCCCATGCCTGGGCGCGCACGCAGGCGTTTATGGCGGCGCTGAAGCTCGCCCCTGGCGACGTCGAGGGCCTGCGAACGATGCAGATCGAACGGCTGGTCGAGGGTCTTGCCGCCACTGATCCCATCATGGGCGGCGGGGTCTACTTTGGCCCGGTGCTCGACATGACCAACCTGCCGCGGCATCCGTTCTGGCCCGATGCCGCGCCGCAGTCGCTGGGCGTGCCGATGATCCTTGGCAACGTGCGCGAGGAGACGCGCGCCTTCCTCGATCCGCGGGGGCCCAAGCTGCAGGGGCTCTCGTGGGAGAACCTTGCCGCGCGCATCGTGCCCGAGATCAAGATCGACCTCGACCCTGTCTGGGTCGTCGAGCAGTACCGCGCCCATGAACCCGGCTGGACGCCCGAGCAAGTCTACTACGCAGCCACCACGGCGGGCCGGTCATGGCCGGGGCAAGTGATCGAGGCCGATGCGCGGGCGGCGGCCGGGGCGGGATCTACGTGGGTGTACCAGCTCGACCGTCCCTCACCGACCGACCCCTTGCGCGGTGCGGCGCATACGGACGACATTCCCTATGTCTTCGGCACACTGGACGCGCCGGGCAGCTATTCGGGCACCGACGACGGGGCTCGCAGGCTGAGCGGGGCGATGATGCGCGCCTTCACCGGTCTGGCCAAGACCGGGCGACCGGGGCTGGCGGAGTGGTCGCCGTACCGCGTGCCCGCTCGCGCGACGATGGTGTTCGGCGATACCGTGCGCGTGGAGAACGATCCGCGCCGCTGGCAGCGCGAATTGTGGGCGAGGGCGCCCTACGTCCAGCCGGGGGTGTGAAGCAAATTCCTCCCCGAGCTTGTGTCGGGGAGGAATTTGCAGAATTCGTCGTGCCGAAACCTACTTGGCGGCGGGCGGGTTGGGATAGGCGATTACCAGCGAAAGCGGTTCCTCGCCCCGCTGCCAGATGCCGACCACGGCGCCGTCGTAGAGATAGGCGGTCATTCCCGGCGTGAGCTGCGCGCGCTTGCCGTCGGAGACGACTTCGCCCTCGCCCGAGAGCACGTAGTAAACCTCATCGTGCGCAATGGGATGCTCGCCGATCGCCGCGCCCTTGTGGAGGACGCGGCGGCGGAATTCCATCGTGCGCGGCGCTGGCGCTGCGTCGGAAATGCGATAGGCGGTGCTCATGCCGATGGCGCCGTGCGGAGGGGCTTCCTCGCGCACGGTGTCACGCTCGTTGATGACGGCCATCGCCGGAGCCGCCGCCAGCAGCAGGAGCGCCGCCCCGATCACTTCGCGTTCTCGCGCATGGCTTCGTCGCGGGCGGAGAGTTTCTCCTGCGCGCCGCCCTTCTGGCCGGGATAGACGCCGGATTTCGGCTCCATGGTCTTGAGGTTCCAGTCCTTGTCCACGAAGGGCGCGGCGGTCGGGCTGGGGTGCGGGTAGCCGCCGACGACCTTTTCGTCGTCGATGATCTCGCCGCGCCCCTCGGCGACGAAGAACAGTACGCGGATATCATCGGGCGCACGGTCCCACGGACGCGCGCCGACCGAGGCGAGCAGGCTGGTTTCCAGGTCCTTGGCGGGCATCACGTCGAGGCCGCCCAGGCTGGCCATCGGCGAATCCTTCTCGATCAGCTTCGCCTTGGTCACGCCGTAGCGGCCGAACATCGGCGCCGGGTTGCCCCAGCGATCGACGTTGATGTTGTCCTTGGAATACCACGCAAGATCGCCGTCGCCGCCCAGCGTCAGGAACGGCAGCCCGGGCGCGGTCGAATTGCCCGCGCGCATGACGTTGCCCACGGCGGTGATCTCGCCGGTGACGTAGTCGTGGCCGGCCCACTCCAGGTTCATCAGGTTGTAGTGCACCGCGCGGTGGCCGGGGTCGAAGATCATGTTGTTGACCATCAGCACTTGCGCGCCGCCCTTCACCAGCGGTGAACGCTCCATGTTGTGCGCGTAGACGTTGCGGTAGAGCGTGATGGCAGTGGCGTTGTCGTGGATCAGCGTACCCTTGGAGTGCTCGCCCTTGGGATGGCTGGCGTCGGCGAGGCCTTCGGCCGCTAGGTTCTCGCGGAACAGCACGTCATGGCTGGTGGCGGCGCGCCATTCCTTGACGGTCTTGCCGTTGAAACGGGGGCCGGAGGTCGACATGTTTTCGTCGATCGCCCAGAAGAAGCTGCAGTGCTCGACGATCACGTTGTGCGCGGCGACGGTGGAGAAGGCATCCGCCTCCCAGCCAGAGAGCTTGGCCTGGCCGTCCACCCCGGTCATCACGCGGATGTGGCTGATCTTGACGTCGTGGCCCTTGAGATCGATGCCGCCGCGCACGATCGTGATGCCCGGCGAAGGCGCGGTCTGCCCGGCGATCGTCAGGAAAGGCTCGTCGATGTTCAGGATCGTGCGCTGAAGGTCGATGACCCCGCCGACCTCGAAGACGATGATGCGCTTGCCCTTCGCCTCGACCGCGGCCTTCAGCGATCCGGGACCGTCCTTCGCGAGAGTCGTGACGCGGATGATGCGGCCGCCTTCGCCGCCGCGGGTGGGCTCTAGCGGGGCTGCGTGCAGCAGCGCCGGGGTGGAAGCAACCATCAGAATCGGAAGGACAATCTGGCTCGCGAGCCTGCGGATTTTCACTGTCGATCTCCCATTGGCGGAGCTTGTTGACTCCGAGTATTGACAGGGCGTTCTCCCTGCGTCACATATTGATGACACCGGTTACCAAGGATCGCAAGGATGATCTTCGGAACGGGTGGGGCGATTTTGGAGGTCGCCCGAGGTGCTCCGAAAGGGGCGGGAGTAGAGGTGCCGGAACAATGCGCGCGTTAGCCGCGCTTCCTTCTGACACCGGTATCATTTTTGACCCGCAAGGGTCGTGAGGGGATGTTGTCATGCGCCAGCATGTTACCGGAATTTCGCTTTTGAAGGCTGCCCTGTGCGCGGGCAGCGCTCTCGTGTCGTCGGCTGCGATGGCGCAGGACGCGGCGCCCGCGCCGCAGGACGCGGCGGATACCGCAGCTCCTGCGGACGAGACCGCGACTGCGGGCGACATCATCGTCACCGGCTTCCGCCAGTCTCTGCAGGCTGCGCTCAACGTGAAGCGCGAATCGATCTCGGCGGTCGATGCTGTCGTGGCCGAGGATATGGCAAAGTTCCCCGACCAGAACCTTGCCGAGTCGCTGCAGCGCATCCCCGGCATCTCGATCCAGAAGGACGGCGGCGAAGGCCGCGCGATCACCGTGCGCGGTCTCGGCGCGCAGTTCACCCGCGTGCGCGTCAACGGTCTGGAGACGATCGCCACCAGCTCGGACGGCGCCTCGGCCAACCGCGACCGCGCGTTCGACTTCAACGTCTTCGCCTCGGAACTGTTCAGCAGCCTCGTCGTCCACAAGACCGCCGAAGCCAGCCTCGACGAAGGCTCGCTGGGCGCGGTCGTGGACCTCAACACCGGCAATCCGCTGGCCGGCAAGAAGGGCCTGACCGCCGTTCTCAACGTCCAGGGTTCGTACAACGACCTGTCGAAGAACGTCGGCCCGCGGATGGCCGGGCTGCTGTCGTGGCGCAATGATGCGGGCACCTTCGGCGTCAACCTCTCGGCCGCCTACTCGCACACCGACACGATCGAGAGCGGCAACAACTCGGTGCGCTGGGCGCAGGCCTACTTCAATTCGGTGGACGGCAACCCGTGCTTCTACTCGGTCCCCGGCGCGACCGGCGGCAATCCGGTGAGCAGCGGCGGCAGCTATCGCCCCTCGGCCGCGTGCGACGAGGCTTCGCTCTCGTTCCACCCGCGCATCCCGCGCTACGGCGTCGTCGAGCATGATCGCAAGCGCCTCGGCCTGACCGGCTCGATCCAGTTCGAACCCAGCGACAAGACCAAGTTCTCGATCGACGGGCTCTATTCCTCGTTCAAGGAAACCCGCGCCGAGCAGTGGCTCGAAGTGCTCGCCCGTTCGAATGAACGCCGCTTCGACGTTGTGGACCCGGTCTACGACGACAAGGGCAACATGGTCAGCGCGACCTTCAACAACGCCTACGTTCGCACCGAAAGCTACCTGCGCAAGTCGGAAACCGAGTTCTGGCAGGTCGGTGCGACCTGGGACCAGGAGATCGGCGACCGCTTCCGCTTCACCGCACTGGGCGGCATGTCGCAGTCGAACGCCGACATCCCGGTCGAGACGACCTTTGCCTACGACAACCGCAACGCCAACGGTTTCAGCTACGACTACTCGGACATGAAGTCGCCGGTGCTGAGCTACGGCCTCGACGTGGCGAACCCGGCGAACTTCCAGCTGGCGGAGATCCGCGACCGTCCCTCTTACGTGAAGAACAGGTTCAAGACCGCGCAGCTGCGCACAGAGTGGGACCTGACCGACGGCTTCACGGTGAAGGCGGGCGCGGTGTGGCGTCGCTACGACTTCCGCACCCAGCTGTTCCAGCGCGACACGGCAGCTTGCGGAGCCAACGGTACGCGGGACCTGATCCTCGGCACCGTGACCTGCTCGTCCAGCGTCTACGGGTTGCCGGTCACCTCGGACATCTCGCAGCTCGTCAACCTGGGTAATGCGGGCCAGCCGAGCGGCACGACCAGCCAGTGGCTCGTCGCCGACATCGCCAAGGCGGCCGAATACACCAACCTCTACGGCCGCACCGCCGTCGAGGATCTCGGCAACAACCGCCAGGTGCGCGAGACGACCTCGGGCGGCTATGTGCAGTTCGACGTCAAGGGCGAGATCTTCGGCCTCGAATACGCGGGCAATGCGGGCATGCGCTATGCCCGCACCAACCAGGTCTCGACCGGCTATACCGCCGGCATCGCCAAGACCGTGGAACGCAGCTACGACGACTGGCTCCCGGCGATGAACCTCGCGTTCTACCCGCATCATGACGTGATCCTGCGCGGTGCCGTCGCCAAGGTCATCACCCGGCCATCGCTCGGCAACCTGAACCCGGGTGGTTCGGTGGACGGCTTCAACTACCGCATCACCTTCGGCAACCCCGAACTCAAGCCCTACCGCGCGACCAACTTCGACCTCTCGGTCGAATGGTACTTCGCTCCACAAGCGTTGTTCTCGGTGGCGGGCTTCGTCAAGAAGATCGAGAGCTTCCCGGTTGCAGGCACCTATGTCACCACGCTGCCGCAGCTGGGCTTCGATCGCTCGGTGCTCGGCGCCAGCACGCCCGCCTACATCAACTACGATCCCAATCAGGAATACGTCGTCTCCACGCAGGTGAACGGCCAGGGCGCGACGCTCAAGGGCGTGGAAGTGGCGCTGCAGCTACCCTTCACCTTCCTGCCGGGCATCCTCAGCCACACCGGCTTCCAGGGCAACGCCACCTTCATCAAGAGCAATGCGGACTATACCATCACCGGCCCCGCGACTTCGGCCTGCACCCGCAATGCGACCACCGGCGCCTGCGGCCTGAGCGGCGTCTCGGCGATCTACAACCAGACCCTGCTGGGCGTGTCCAAGAAGGCCTGGAACGCGACGCTGTACTACGACGACGGCAAGTTCAGCATTCGCGGATCGGTCAGCTATCGCGGGCCCTTCGTGGACGCTACCAGCGCCACCGGCAATATCTTCGAGGGCTACGGTTCGTACACCAGCGTCGATGCGGCGATCCGCTACAAGGCGACCGAATGGCTGGAGCTGTCGATCGACGGCAACAACCTGACGGATGAATATCGCTACCGTTTCAACGACGTCTACGCGAACCGCAACTACGAGAACAATCACTTCGGGCGCACGATCCTGTTCGGCGCGCGCGCGAAGATCTGATCTCCTCCCCTGACGCGGGGTTCGCGGGTTCCGGCCCGTGGACCCCGCTCCTTTTTGTTTTCCAAGGGAGCCCGGTGTGGATTTCGATCGAGAACCCTGATCACAGGTTCCCTTGCCGTTGCGGGACTGGCTGGAAGGGCCCCAAGTCCAGCCAATGCGCAGACGCCGCCTCCCGTCGCTTCCAAGGCACTCCCGCCCGGCCTTCCGCAGCCGACCGAGACAATCGACCTCTGGCCCAAGGGACCGCCTGCGCACCTCAAGGCACCGCTGACCGAGACGGTGGACGAGCGTTCCACCGACGCCCTCGTCACCGACCGTGCGGTCTACGGCGTGACTCGGCCGCGCATGGCGGTGTTTCGCCCGGACCGGCCCAACGGCGCGGCGGTGATGATCACGCCGGGCGGCGGTTACCGCTGGATCGTCGTCGACAAGGAAGGCTACGAGATCGCCCGCTGGCTGACCGCGCGCGGCTTCACCGCCTTCGTCCTGTTCTACCGCCTGCCGGGCGAGGGCTGGTCGAGCGGCCCCGACACCCCGCTTGCCGACGCGCAGCGCGCCATGCGCCTGATCCGCCACCGCGCGAAGGACTTCGCCCTTGATCCCGAGCGGGTCGCGGCGATGGGCTTCTCGGCCGGAGGGCACCTCTGCGCCGACCTTGGCGCGCGCTTCGCGGCCAAGGTCTACGAGCCCGTGGACGCCGCGGACAAGCTCTCTGCAAAGCCGTTCTGCGCTGCGCCGATCTACCCGGTGGTGAGCATGGACCCGGCCATCGCGCATCCCGGATCGCGTAATCTGCTGCTTGGCCCTTCGCCGAAGCCGGAGCTTGAGGCCGCGCATTCCCCCGACAGCATGGTCCCGGCCGATGCGCCGCCGCATTTCCTCGTTCATGCCGAGGACGACGATGTCGTTCCGGCGGAGAACACCGTACGCCTGCGCGCGGCGCTGAAAGCCCGCAAGGTGCCGGTCGAGGCCCACTTTTTCGCCAATGGCGGGCACGGTTTCGGCCTGCGCCGCGCCATCGGCAAGCCGGTCGAGATCTGGCCCGAGATGTGGCGGGCATGGGCGCGGACGGTCGGGTTCGGATAAGCCGTCGTCCCGGACTTGATCCGGGACCGCTGGTCGTGAACGGCCTTGGCATCGGCGGGGCGCCTTGCCGGAAGCGCTATCGATGCCCGCCTTGGCGTGATCGAAACGCTCTCCGTCATCCCCGCGAAGGCAGGGACCCAACTGATGCCCGTGCAAGAGGAGCCGTCAGGAGATGGGTTCCCGCCTTCGCGGGAATGACGGCGAATAATTGACCCGGATCAGGCCCGCACCACCATCGTTAACGCCTGTGTCTCACCCGGCTCCAGTACCGTCATGCCGCTGCTGACCCGTCCGAACGCATCGGGCATCGCTGTCGTAGGCTCAAGGCAGAGGAAGTCCTCCCCCGGCGGGGCGTAGAGATGCAGGAACCCGGCCTCGGGCGACGTCACACTGACGCTCCCAAGCCGCGCCTCGCCATGCCAGCCGAACCAGCAGTTGTCGGTCAGCACCGCCGGATCGGGCACCGCAGCGCCCGCGAAGTCTCCGAAGGTATCCGCAGGCGCAGCCTCGCTCGGGATCATCCGCGCGTCGCTGAGCCACACGCCCTCGGCGGAGAACGTCACCCACGCATCGGGTTCGCGCACGAAGTGGGGGTGTTGGCCCAGCGCACAGGGCATGGCGCGGTCGGACCGGTTGGTGACCTCCAGCGTCACATGCATCGTGCCGTCTTCCAGCACGAAAGTCTGCGTGGCGGACCAGTCCCACGGCCAGTGGGCATCGGTGGCATGCATGCAGGCCAGCACCGCGCGGTCGGCCTGCTCGTCTTTCACCATCCACGGCATGATCCAGCCGAGACCGTGGATCGGATGCTCGAAGCCCGCGACGTTGCGGGGGAGGGCATAGTCCTTTCCCGCGAAGGAGAAGCGCCCATCGGCAATGCGGTTGGCGTAAGGCACCAGCGGGAAGCAGGCGGTGTCCAGTGGGCTCGCGGCATCCACCGGCGTCGGGCGCAGGATGTCCTTGCCGCCGACAGCGAACGAACCGATCGACCCGCCCAGATGCGGCAGCAGCGTGGCTTCGCTGCTGCCCGAACGCAGCTGGATCAAGCGGCCATCTCCTCGAGCGTGCGGCCGCGTGTCTCGGTCACCATGGCGCGCACGAAGAAGAACGAGAGGAAGGCGCTGAGCGCATAGAACCCGTACGTCAGCGGCAGGCCGAGCCCGGCGGCCATCGCCGGGAAGCTGACCGAGATGCCGAAGTTGGCGATCCACTGCGCGAAGCCCGAGACCGCCAGCGCCGAGCCGCGAATCTGGTTGGGGAACATCTCGCCCAGCATCACCCACATGACCGGCCCCCAGCTGACGTTGAAGAACACGACATAGGCATTCGCGGCGATCAGCGCGACGGTGCCGACATTGTCCGAGAGGGTCAGGTGGCCATCCGTGAAGCTGCCGCTGGCAAAGCACATCGCCATCGTCGCCAGCGTCACCGCCATGCCCGCCGAACCGATCAGTAGCAGCGGCTTGCGCCCCAGCCGGTCGACCAGCAGCACGGTGACGAGGCAGGCGAGGATCGAGAGCGTGCCCGACAGGATGTTGATCAGCAGCGCGTCGCTTTCGGAAAAGCCGACCGACTGCCACAGCACCGCGCCGTAGTAGAACACGATGTTGATGCCGACGAGTTGCTGGAACACGGCCAGCCCGATGCCCGCCCAGACCAGCTTGCGCAGGCGGCCGGTCGCGGGGTCCTTGAGGTCGGCGAAGCTCGGCCGGTGGTGGTCGGCGGCGATCGAGAGGAGGCTGGCACGGATGTCGGCGATCATCTTTGCGGCCGTCTCGGCTCCGAAGATGCGGGTGAGCACGGCCTGCGCCTCGGCTTCGCGCCCGCAGGCGACGAGGAAGCGCGGGCTTTCCGGGATCATGAACAGGGCGACGAGGTAGATCACGGCCGGGATCACCTGCATCCAGAACATCCAGCGCCACGCGGGCAGGTCCAGCCACAGCGGATCGGTGCTGGAGCCCGCGTGCTTCGCCAGCGCCCAGTTGGCGACGAAGGCGCCGGTCAGGCCGGTGATGATCATGATCTGCTGCAGGCTGGAAAGCCGTCCGCGGATCGAGGCGGGGGTGACCTCGCTGATGTAGACCGGCGCCAGCACGCTCGCCGCGCCGACGCCGACGCCGCCGATGAAGCGGGCGATGACGAACAGCAGCGAGCTTGTCGCCGCGCCCGCACCCAGCGCGCTGACGACGAACAGCGCCGCGCCGATCATCATGACGCTGCGGCGGCCCCAGACGTCGG
Source organism: Sphingomonas sp. LH128 (assembly GCF_000293195.2). NCBI lineage: Bacteria > Pseudomonadati > Pseudomonadota > Alphaproteobacteria > Sphingomonadales > Sphingomonadaceae > Sphingomonas > Sphingomonas sp. LH128. The sequence continues at coordinate 4,290 of NZ_ALVC01000217.1, read as the reverse complement.
CGAGTCTGCCCGCCACGAAGGCGCCCACCGCGCAGCCCAGCAGTATCGCGCCGACGTTGAGCCCGGTGCCCAGCGCGGAGAGGTTGAACGCCTTTTCCAGTCCGTCCTGCGTGCCGTTGATGACGCCGCTGTCGTAGCCGAACATGAAACCGCCGATCGTTGCCACCGCAACGATCATGGCGACGAAGGCCATGTTGACCTTGCCGCCGTATTCCACGCCGGTTGGCGCGCTTCCCATGTCTATCGCAGCCATTCTTGCATCCTCATTGCTTGTTCTTGTCGTTACGGGCCGTTCAGACCGTGGGGTATCCTGGTGAGAGGCCGGGAACATCCACCGCGAAGGTGAAGAGGTCTCCGGCGTGGGGTTGAGCCGCCAGTTCGTCGGCCGACAACCCCTTGCGTGCCGTCGTCGCATAGACGGTGGTGAGGTCCGGGCCGCCGAACGCGATCTTGGTGACGTTGGCGACCGGGAATTCCACCCGACCGAGAAAGGTGCCATCGGGAGCAAAGCGGGCCACACCCCAGCCGCCGAACAGGCCGACCCAGACGGTGCCCATGCTGTCCACGGAGGGACCGTCGGGATAGCCCATGCCGTCCGGAATGCGCGCGAAGAGCCGTGCCTCGCCCGGATGCCCGTCCGCGCCGACGCTGGCGGACAGGATTACCCGCTCCAGCGTATCGACGAGGTAGGCCGTCCCGCCATCGGGCGAGAAGGCCGGGCCGTTGGTGATGACCATCGGTTCGGGCGAAAGCGCGGTGCAGGCGCCGCTGTGGAGGCGGTAGTAGCCACCGCTCGGCGCCTCCTCGGCATTGTCCATGGTGCCCAGCCACACCGAGCCGTCCGGGTGGACGGCGGCGTCATTGAGGCGGTTGCCGGGCAGGTCGGGCTCGACCGCGTGGAGCAGCGCGAAGGCGTCGTCCGCGAAGCGGTGCACGCCCGCCCTGGCGCCGACCAGCAGCGCGCCGTCGGCCAGCGGGATCACCCAGCCGGGCTCTTCGGGCGCATCGATCGTTTCCAATTCGCCATCCGCCGGATCGAAGCGGTGGAGCTTGTGGCCCTTGATGTCCACGAACCACAGGCAACCGCGCGCGGCGTCCCACACCGGACCCTCGCCCAGTGTCGCACCGACCCTGCAGGCAACCTGCGGAATCATCTCAGCGCCAGCCCGCATCGACGAAATACTCGTGCCCCGTACACATCCGCGCGTCGTCGGAGGCGAGGAACAGCGCCAGCGCCGCCACGTCGGCAGGCTGGACGCGCGCTTTCAGGCACTGCGCGTCGAGGATCTCGCGCTCGCCCTCGGGGGTGTACCACTTTTCCTGCCGGGGCGTCTGGACGTTGCCGGGCACGATCGCGCAGACGCGGATGTTGCGCTCGCCCAGTTCGCGGGCCATCGCGCGGGTCATGCCCTCGATCGCGGCCTTGGCGGTCTGGTAGAGCGAGAGCTGGTCGAGCGCGAGGTGCCAGCTGATCGACCCGAAGTTCAGGATCACGCCGCCGCCCGCCGCCTCCATGAAGGGCACGGCGGCCTGTGCGGCGAAGAACAGGTGGCGCAGGTTCACCGCCATGCGCTCGTCCCAGTAATCCGGCGTGACGTCGGCGATGGCGTGGCGGTCGTCGTTGGCGGCATTGTTGACCAGCACGTGGAGGCCGCCGAGCGCCTCATGCGCCGCCGCGACTTGCGCCTGCACGAAGTCGAGGTCCTTGAGATCGCCGGCGACGAAGCGGGGGGTGAACTCCACCGTGCCGTCGAGGCTCGCCACCAGCGCTTCGGAAGGTTCGGCGGCGATGTCCACGAAGGACACTTTCGCCCCCTGCCGCGCGAAGGCCTCGACCAGCGCGGCCCCGATCCCGGAGCCGCCGCCCGAGATGAACACCCCCTTGCCCGCAAGCGAGGGAAAGCGCGCGACCTGCGCGGTGGGGCAGGGGAGAGTGGTGGTCAACATGGAAGTCCTTGGTGAAATCGAAGAGTCAGGCAAGCGCGTCGGCTTTCGCCCCGATCAGCCCGCGCGTGGCGAGGTTGCGGTAGAGGGCGGAAATCCCGGTTTCCCAGGCAGGCGCATCGCGCGAGGTGGCGACGGTGTTGACCAGCGTGCCGAGGCGGTCGCTGGAGATCGTCACGACATCGCCGACCTTGTGGGTGAACCCGCGTCCCGGGGCATCGCGGTCCTGCGTCGGCGCGAACAGGGTGCCGAGGAACAGCACGACGCCGTCCGGGTACTGGTGCTCGGAAAAGCACTGGCGCAGCAGGTCGAGCGGCGGGCGGCTGATCTCCGACATGCGGCTCTCGCCTTCGAGCAGGAAGCCCTCGGTGCCCTCGATACGCAGCAGCACTTGCGCGGTCTCGACATCGGCGATGGTGTAGCCCGTGTCGAACATGCGCACGAACGGGCCGATCGCGCAGCTGGCATTGTTGTCCTTCGCCTTGCCCAGCAGCAGCGCCGAGCGCCCCTCGAAATCGCGCAAGTTGACGTCGTTGCCCAGCGTCGCGCCCACGGCCTTCCCGTGCGCGTCGGAGAGGATGACGATCTCCGGCTCCGGGTTGTTCCAGTGCGAATCCGAACGCACGCCGATCGTGGCGCCCGATCCCACCGTGGAGAGCACCGGCGACTTGGTGAACACTTCCGCGTCCGGCCCGATCGCGACTTCGAGATACTGCGACCACATGCCGTCCTCGATCAGCGCCGCCTTGAGCGCCGCTGCCTCCGGGCTGCCGGGCACGACCGAGCGGATCGAGCCGCCGATGCGCTCCTCCAGCCCGCCGCGCACCGCCTGCGCCTTGTCGGCATCGCCGCGCGCGCGTTCCTCGATGACGCGCTCCAGCGCCGAGACGGCGAACGTCACGCCCGCCGCCTTCACGCACTGCAGGTCGATCGGGCTGAGCAGGGTGGCACGGGCCAGAACGTCCTCGGCGGCGCCAAGGGCCTTGCCCTGCGCGGGATCGAAGGCGCCTGCATCGACGAGGCCGGCGACGGTGGGCGCGGCGCCGCTCATGTCGTAGACCGTGCCGCCGCTCAGCAGCACCGGCGTCGGACCCTCACCCAAGTCGAGGCGGCCGAGGAATAGGCCGTCCTTCCAGTCGGCAGGGAGCATATCGAGCGAGGTCATGCCGTTCGTCCTTTTTGTCTTTGGGGCCGTCGTCGTCCCGGGCTCGACCCGGGACCGGTGGCTGTCTTTAGGCGGGCGCTGCCGTGCCGGGCGCCCTGAAGCTGTGTGGGCTGGTCACGGCCAGCGGTCCCGGATCGAGTCCGGGACGACGATCACTTACAAAGCCTTGAACTTGAAGTTGCTAAAGCGTGCCTCGCCCTGTCCGGCCGAGTAGAGACCCGGCCGCAGCATCAGGAAGCCGCCGCGCACATTGTGGTGATAGCCGGAGACTTCCATGCCCCGGTCGAAGCGCTTCCACGTTTTCCCGCCGTCGCCGCTGGTGTGGAAGGCGACGATGTGGCGGTCGTTCCGCACCCGCATCAGCATCTTGCGGCCGTGATAATTGGTCGGGCGCCCGCGCTCCATGCCGTACTGGTGGGTGACGAACTTCGCGGCGTCGAAGCCCAGCCCGCAGTAGAGCTGCTGGTCGTAGAACAGCAGCAGGCCCGCAGTGACGCCGGGGTCGATGTCGATCTCGCACTGGAATTCGTAGGCCTGGTCGCCCGCGATCAGCAGCAGCGGCGAGGAATCGACCGGGGCCTTGCCGCTGGCGGTCAGGTGCAGCGTGTTGTTCGCCACCCGCGCCCGGTCGCGTTCGGTCGGCGAGGGCTTGAAGAAGTTCCAGCGTCTGCCGATCTCCAGCGCCGAGAAATCGTCCGACAGCGGCATCCCGTGTGGACCCGCCTTGCGGCCGCCCTTGGGTGCGCGGATCGGCTTCGACAGGTCGCCGCCCTCCATGCGGAACCAGCCATCGGCGGTCCAGCTGACGGGATCGAGCAGGGTCTGGCGGCCGAGCGTCCAGAAGTCCTTCTCGTAGCCGTGATAGACCGACCACCAGTCCCCGCTTGGCCCCTCGAACAAAGTGGCGTGCCCGCGCGACCACCACGCCTCGGACAAGTTGGTTGTGCGCACGATCGGATTGTGCGGGCAGTTCTCCCAGGGGCCGTGGATCGACTTCGAGCGCGCGGCGATCACCATGTGCCCGGTCGGCGGACCGGCGGGGGGGGGGGCGGGGGGGGGGGGGGGGGGGGGGGGGGGAGAAACCCCTCCGTCAGCCCTGCGGGCTGCCACCTCCCCATTCCTACGGAACAGGGAGGATAAAGCAGCTGCTTCCTACCCAAATCCGCCGTCACCCTGAACTT
>NZ_ALVC01000216.1:0-17467 GCF_000293195.2 Sphingomonas sp. LH128 | reverse complement strand
GCGGGGTTTTGTTTTCCGTGAAGCTCTGGCGAGCGGCCGGGTAACTCACGGTGCAGCCCGGCTCGACCTGTATTCCATCGGAAAGTCCCATGTGGCCGTCGTTAGGGTTCGCATCGTTATCGGCCGAAGGCTATCCGGGATGGCCGTCCCAAGTCCTGCCGTGTGTCGCAGGAACGTATGGACGGCGTTTCCGGTAGCGCAGAGACAGTCCGGGTCTTCGATGGGCGCGTGGTTTGCACAGCTGCGGCTTGAAACCGCATCCCGGCCCACGACGCCGACCCGATACACCTCTCCAGCGTGATCATCGCCGGATCGGATGCTGGGGCATATAACCTATTTGGCGATAAATGTCAAGACATCATTGCCATGCCCGTGTGCGGAACCATTTGGTGACGACGTATTTGACGCCGCGCACCACCGGCCGTGCCGCATGCATGGTCCATGGATTTGGCGAACCGTCGGGCAGGGCATTGTTCCACAAGAGCAGCGTACCGGCGCAAGGCGGAATGCTGAGCGCGACGCGGGTGAAATCGGTCATGCCGCCTTCGTCTACCGTGTTGAGATAGACCATGGCGGTCCAGCTGCGCTGTCCGCCGCAGCGCCGTTCGTCGCGCCAGTAACCGGCGGCCGTATCGAACCAGTCGCAATGTTCGTTGAAGTATTGCCCGCAAAGGTAGCGCTGGCCCTGCGCCGCTTCTCCGCACATGGGCGATATGCCGGTTACCGCCGAGAGGCGCGCTTCGAGAATGCGGACGCATTCGTCGGCTTCGTCGATGTCGCCCGAATAGCTGGTGCGGTAATCCGGCCAGGACGTTCCATCGACCAAGCTGGACGGGCAGGCGACACCGTCGATCAGCGTCATCAGGCGCGCGCAAGTCGGCGCCGCGAGAAAGCCGTCGATGGCGTAGATTTCCGCGCGTTCTTCCGGGAAACGACGGATGCCGGGCTCAGCTGCCAGCCGTTCCCGCACTGCCGCGCCGATACGGGCAAGAGCCTTGCAGTCGGGATGGGCGGGCGTTGTCATGACAGGCAGACTATCCGCATTCGCCGGGAGTTCAATCGCCCGTGTGAAGTATCAGTCTGCCGGATCGTCGTAGGACATAAGAAAACTCCCGGAGTTTTACATCCGGGAGCTTGCCATGATTCACGTTTTTGCGGCTTACCAGAAGAAGTCGTAGATCACGTCCACCACTTCGCCGCTATAGATGTCCACCAGCATAACGTCGTCGTAGTAGCGGACCCAGCGATAGGGGCCATAGACCGGCGGCAGGCGATAGGCGTAAGGATCGTTGATCCAGTACCGGTTGCCGTAGAACATCGAGCCGAGCGAGAAGCCGATGCTCACGCGGCGATAGGAATAGCCGTCGTAGGGCGCATAATACCGGCCCATGCGGTATGTGTTGCGATTGCGATCGCGATAGCGCTGCCAGTCGTAGCGGTTGTCACGGCGCCAGTCGTTGCGGTTCCACGCCTGATAGCGATCGCCCCGGGCGTTGCCGCGCCAGCCGTTATTGTTGTCTCCGCGACGATCATTACCGCGCCAGCCGTTGTTGTTGTCGCCGCGACGGTCGTTGCCTCGCCAGCCGTTGTTGTCGTCTCGGCGGTTGTTGTCCGCGCGCCATGCATTGTTGCGGTCGCGGTTGTCGTCGCCTCGGCGGTCGTTGCCGGCCTGCCATCCGTTGCCGCGATCCCGGTTCTGATTATCGTCGCGGCGGATCGCCTGTCCGGCGCCGCGATCGCCGCCAGGGCGCTGGTCGTTGCCCTGCCAGCCCGGACGTCCCTGCTGCTGGCCCTGCGCGGGGCGCGAGCCTTGCCAGTTGGGGCGATCATCGCCGCGCACTTGCTGCTGCGGAGCGGGGCGTGTCTGAGGCTGAGCCTGAGGCTGGCGCTGCTGCTCGCGCATCTGGCGAAGCTGCGGCCCGATCTCGCTGCGCCCGTTCAGGCGCTGCTGCTGCTGGGGCTGCGGCCGGGACTGGGGACGCTCTGCACGGGCGTTGTTGCCGCGATCACGGCCCTGGTCCTGGGCAAAGCTCGGGCTCGACATGCCTGTGATCGCGAGCGCCATGGTGGCGGCGGCGATCAGTACACCTGCTTTTCTGTTTATCGTTGCCATTGTTCCGGTCTCCAAACCGAAGTGCCGGACGGCGAAGCGCGGCTCATCGTTGAACGGGGTGTACCGGATCAGCGCTGTCGCAATGGTGAATGGCGGCGTTGCTCACCGTTAAGTTTCGTAATGTTGCAGCGACAAAAAAGCCGCCGCCCGGTTTCCCGAGCAGCGGCTTTGTCTGGGCTGGTGCCGTACCGAAAGCCGCCGGATGGCGGCTTTCGAAACAGCGCAAATCAGCGCGTCAGCTTCTTGTAGGCCAGCGCGGTCGGACGGTCGGCGGCGTCGCCCAGACGGCGGCGCTTGTCCTCTTCGTAGGCGGCGAAGTTGCCCTCGAACCACTCGACGTGGCTGTTGCCCTCGAACGCGAGGATGTGGGTGGCGAGACGGTCGAGGAAGAAGCGGTCGTGGCTGATGACCACGGCGCAGCCCGCGAAGTTCTCGATCGCCTCTTCCAGCGCGCCCAGCGTTTCCACGTCGAGGTCGTTGGTCGGTTCGTCGAGCAGGAGGACGTTGCCACCCTCCTTGAGCATCTTGGCCATGTGGACGCGGTTGCGCTCACCACCCGACAGCTTGCCGACGTTCTTCTGCTGGTCGGCGCCCTTGAAGTTGAACGCACCCACGTAGGCGCGGGTCGAGGTGTCGTGACCGTTGACCTTCATGTAGTCGAGCCCGTCGGAGATTTCCTCCCAGACGTTCTTCTTGGGGTCGAGGTGGTCGCGGCTCTGGTCGACGAAGCCGAGGTGGACGGTCGAGCCCATCTCGATGGTGCCTTCGTCCGGCGTTTCCTTGCCGGTGATCAGCTTGAACAGCGTGGACTTGCCCGCGCCGTTCGGGCCGATGACGCCGACGATGCCGCCCGGCGGCAGGATGAACGACAGGTTCTCGAACAATAGCTTGTCGCCGTAGGCCTTCGAGATGTTGTTGACCTCGATGACCTTGCCGCCGAGGCGCTCGGGCACCTGGATGACGATCTGGGCCTTGCCGGGACGGCGGCCCGACTGCGCTTCCTGCAACTGCTCGAACTTGCGGATACGCGCTTTGGACTTGGTCTGGCGCGCAGCCGGGGTCTGCCGGATCCACTCGAGTTCTTCCTTGAGCGCCTTGGCGCGGCCGGATTCCTCGCGGTCCTCCTGCTCCATGCGCTTGGACTTCTTCTCGAGGTAGGTCGAGTAGTTGCCCTCATAGGGGAAGTACTTGCCGCGATCGAGTTCGAGGATCCAGTTCACAACGTTGTCGAGGAAGTAGCGATCGTGGGTGATCATCAAGACCGCGCCCGCGTATTCCTTCAGGTGGTTTTCCAGCCATTCGACGGATTCGGCGTCGAGGTGGTTGGTCGGTTCGTCGAGCAGCAGGATCGAGGGCTTCTGGATCAGCAGGCGGGTCAGCGCGACGCGGCGCTTTTCACCGCCCGACAGGCTGTTCACCGGCCAGTCGCTCGGCGGGCAGCGGAGGGCCTCCATCGCGATTTCGAGCTGGTTGTCGAGCGTCCAGCCGTCGACCGCGTCGATCTTGCCCTGCAGGTCGCCCATTTCCTCCATGAGCGCGTCGAAATCGACGTCCTCCGGCGGATCGCCCATGATGTTGGAGATCTCGTTGAAGCGGTCGACCAGATCGGCGGTCTCGCGCGCGCCGTCCTTGACGTTTTCGAGGACGGTCTTGGTCGGATCGAGTTCCGGCTCCTGCTCGAGATAGCCGACGGTGATGTTCTCACCGGGCCAGGCTTCGCCGGTGAAATCGGTGTCGATGCCGGCCATGATCTTGATCAGGGTGGACTTACCGGCGCCGTTCGGGCCGACGATGCCGATCTTGGCGCCCTGGTAGAACTGCAGCGAGATGTCGCTGAGCACCGGCTTCTGGGCACCGGGGAAGGTCTTGGTCATGCCCTTCATGACATAGGCGTATTGGGCGGCCATGCGGTTCCTCTGGATGGAATTCGAAGTCTGGAAAACAGTTGGGGCCGCTACTACAGGGGTGAGGGCACATTGCCAAGGGTGAGGCAAAGTACACGCGTCGTCCCGGACTTGCTCCGGGACCGGTGGCGGTCTTCAGGCATGAACCATCGTTCAAGGCGCGCGAAGCAACGTGGGCTGGTCAGGGCCAGCGGTCCCGGATCACGTCCGGGATGACGATGCCGCTCTGATCAAGTCACGCAGCGTCCGCGGCAGGAAGGCCAGTCCGGCCATGACGGTCGGCACGCTCAGGATCGCCCAGTAGAAGTTCACCGGCCTTGCGAAGACCGCCAGCAGCAGTGCGATCGTCGCGAGCCACGGCAGCGCGAAGCGGGCCAGCGGCGGCGGCGCTCCCAAAAACCCGAGCAAGCAGAGCAGCACGGCGAGATAGCTGAACGGAGCCGGGATCAGGTGCAGCAACGTCACGTCGGCGATGTCCTGCAGCACCGCGCCGGGCCCGCGCAGCCCGTCCCAGCCTTGTGACAGCGCATCGCCGGGAAGCGAGAGCGGCACGACCGCCTGCCGGTGCAGAAGCAAGACCAAGGCATAGCCTGCAATCAGCGCAGCCCACGCGGCCAGTTCCCGGTATCGGCCGCTCCGCCAAGCCCAGAATGCCGCGAGCAGCACGAAGGGCAGCGCCAGTTCGCGGATCGCCAGCGCCGATGCGGCGGCAAGGAAGGCGGCGGTCGGGAAGGCGGGAGCCGTCAGGCCCTTGACCCGCAGTGCCATGGCCAGCGCCACGAGCACGCCCACCCATAATTCATGCGACACCGAAAGTCCGGGGCTGGCGACCATCGCGCCGCCGACCAGAACGAGCAGCATGGCCAGCATCCGCTCGCGTCCACTCACCAGCGGCCGCAGCATCGCGAACCATGCGGCGGCGGTGACGGCAAGCAGCACGCAGAGGAGGACATGCACCGTGCGCCAGCCCAGCGCTGCCTCGATCCACGCCAGCGTCGGCAGGCGCACCGTCACGAAGGGGCTGGTCGGAAAGCCGTGCGCGCGCTGGAGGCGGGTGGCGGCATGGTAGTAGCCCTCGCCCCCGGCCACTGCGTTGCCGATGTCGTGATAAAGCTGCACGTCGGAATAGCGCCCGTCGCCGCTGATCGCCTCTCCGGTACTAGCTGCGCCGATAGTCAGCGTAGCCAGCGCGAGCACCACGAAAAGGGCGATCACGGCGAGGGCCTGAAGACGGGTGAGGGCGGCGAGCATGGCGCGGTTGTGTTCGCTCATACCGGCGGCGGCAAGACGGGACGCTGCTTATCCACACGCCTTGATCCCCAAAATCTTCGTCATTGCGAGCGCAGCGAAGCAACCCAGGGCGGCATAATACTGCACTGGATTGCTTCGCTGCGCTCGCAATGACGAGACTGCGGGGAGATCATCAGGGGGCCGCCGCAATTGGCAGCCGGGACGACGCTTGGCAGCGACGGATCGCTCGGTTAGCACTTGCGCACATGAGCACCCTCCCAGTCCTTCGCGCGGGGCTTCTTGCCGCCGCGCTGTCCGCTGCCGTCCCGGCTTTCGCAACTCCCCAGCAGGGCTCAGGCGTCGCCTGGGACATCGTCGAGGGTCTGACCACCGAGATCGGCCCGCGCATGGCCGGCTCCGAGGCCGAGGCGCGCGCACGCGACTGGGGTTCGGCCAAGCTCAAGGCGCTCGGTTTCCAGAACGTGCGGGTGGAGGAGTTCAAGACCCTCGCCTGGAAGCGCGGTCCCGAAAGCGCGAAGCTGACTGCGCCTTACGCGCAGCCGCTGGCGATCACCGCGCTCGGTTTCTCGGTGCCGACGCCCAAGGGCGGGCTGAAGGCTCCGCTGGTCTACTTCCCGACGCTCGCCGCACTGGAGGCGGCGCCTGACGGTTCGCTCAAGGGCAAGGTGGCCTTCATCGACCACGCGATGCGCGCGGCGCAGGATGGTTCGGGCTATGGCCCTTATGGCAATGTGCGCCGTCAGGGGCCGACGATCGCCTCGCGCAAGGGCGCGGCGGGCGTGGTGATCCGCTCGGCGGGCACCGACAGCCACCGCAACCCGCATACCGGCGTCACCATCTTCGCCAAGGACGTGGCGCCGATCCCGGCGGGCGCGGTGTCGAACCCCGATGCCGACCTGATCGCCCGCACCGCCGCGAGGACTGCCGCGGGCGGCAAGCCGATGGCCATCGACCTCACGCTGGAGGGCAAGCCGTTCCCCGATGCGCCTTCGGGCAACGTCATCGCCGACCTGCCGGGGCGCGATCCCTCGTTGCCGATCATCGTTATCGCCTGTCACCTCGACAGTTGGGACCTCGGCACCGGCGCGATCGACGACGCCTCAGGTTGCGCCATCGTGACGGCGGCGGCACTCGCGGCGCAGCAGGGCGGGCAGGCTTTGCGCACGATCCGCGTGCTGTGGTCCGGCAACGAGGAAATGGGCGTCGGAGGCGGCGGCGGTGCGGCCTATGCGCGCATGCACGGGTCGGAGCCCCACGCCGTCGCGATGGAGAGCGACTTCGGCGCTGACAAGGTCTGGGCGGCGAAGTTCAACACCGCCGCCGACAACAAGCCGATGGTGGACAAGGTGAAGGCCGCGCTCTGGCCGATGGGCGTCGTCCCACATGATGGCGAGACCGAGGGCGGGGCCGACGTCGCCGCGATCATCAAGGCGCAGAATCTGGCGGTGATCGATCTCGGGCAGGACGGGATGCACTACTTCGATCTGCACCACACGCCGGACGATACGCTCGACAAGGTCGATCCTGCGGCGTTGCAGCAGAACGTCGATGCCTGGACGGCGGTTTTGAGGGTGATCGCGAATGAGCCTGGGGTGATCGGGAAAGCCGAGGCCAAGAGCGAGTAGCAGTCGGTCTCCACTTCGGTTCTTTCGACGTGCCAGCCTTAAACATTCTTCGTCATCCCCGCGAAAGCGGGGACCCATCTGATGGAGCTGCAACAGGCGCCGTCAGGAGATGGGTTCCCGCCTGCGCGGGAATGACGACCCAATGAGAATGATCGTGGCCTCAAACCGAGGCTGCGATCTGCTCCGCCACCGCGACCAGCCGCCGGGCCTGCTCCAGATGCAGCAGTTCGGTCATCTTGCCATCGACCTTGATCGCGCCCTTGCCCTGGTTCTCCGGCAGCGCGAACGCCGCGATCACCGACGCTGCCCAGCCGAGGTCCGCCTCGCTCGGTGAGAACACCGTATTGCAGGGATCGATCTGCGCGGGATGGATCAGGCTCTTGCCGTCGAAGCCGAACAGCAGCCCCTGCCGCGCCTCCGCTTCGAACACCTCGAGATCGCGGAACTCGTTGCAGACGCCATCGAGCACGGTGACGCCGTGCGCCCGCGCGGCCGCGACCGCCATCGACAGGAACGGCAGGAACGGCGTGCGCTCGGGCACGGACTGCGCGCGCATCTCCTTGGCGAGATCGTTGAGGCCCATGATCCACAGCGACAGCCGCGTCGAACGGGCCTTCGCCGCGATCGGCTCCAGTGCGAAGACGCTCGCGCAAGTCTCTATCATCGCCCAGAGCTGCAGGGTTTCGGGAGCGCCGCTCAGCGCATTCTGCAGCCGGTCGATGTCCTGCGGGCCGTTGACCTTGGGCATCAGCACCGCGTCGGCCTTCGACCCGGCGACGGCGGCAAGGTCCGCCGCGCCCCATTCGGTATCGAGGCCGTTGACGCGGATCGCGACTTCGCGGTGACCGAAGCCGCCTTCCGCGATCGCGGCGACGGCGGCAGCGCGTGCCTCTTCCTTGGCTTCGGGTGCGACCGAGTCCTCGAGGTCGAGGATCACCACGTCGCAGGGCAGGGTGCGCGCCTTGGCGAGAGCCTTGGCATTCGAGGCGGGCAGGTAGAGCGCGCTGCGGCGGGGGCGGTCGATCGGTGTCATCAGGGCAGGTTCCCGTGTCGAGTATGTCGCCGCCTCCTTGCGGCGCGCGGCGCCACGGGGTCAAGCGCGGGCGCCGTGGTTTTTAGGGTATCGACCAACCGCTACGCAAATTCCTCTAGGCCTAAAGAACAATTTGCAATCGTTTGCCTGCTATATACCCTTTATCAGCCGCAAATGGTCGCCCGCGCATCGCGGCCAGGGGCGCGGAGTCCTCTCCCTTCCTCCGCGCCCTGAGCGGTCGCCCGTTTCGGGTCGCAGACGTCGCCCCGTGACCTGCTCCATCAAGGATCGGGCACGGGGCACTTCCTCAGAGATCGGCGAGAATGCGCTCGCTCTCCTGCCACAACCGCGCGGCCGCCGCGTCGTCGAGCGCCTGCGGGGCGGCGGCGATCTCGGCAAGGTCGTGGAAATAGCGCCCGCCGTTCACGCCCGCCTCGGGCGCGGTGGCGAGCCAGACGATCGTGCGCGCCGACTGCTCGGGCGAGACGAGATCCTGTCCCTTGCCATAAGCCTGCAGCGAGGCTTCGCCGTGGCTCCAGAAATTCGAGCCGACCTTGCCCGGATGCATGGCCTGCGCGGTGATGCCCTTGTCGGCGAGGCGGCTGGCCAGTTCGCGGGTGAACAGCAGGTTGGCGAGCTTGGCCTGGCAATAGGCGGGACCGGTGGCGAAGTCGTCCAGCATCATCAGGTCGTCCCAGCGCATCGCTTTCGCCTGCTCATGCGCGAGCGATGACACGCCGATCACCCGCACCGTGCCGGGAGGGCTGTCCTGCGCCGCGTGCTCCAGCAGGGGGAGCAGTTCGCGGGTCAGCAGGAAAGGGGCGAGGTGGTTGGCTGCGAAAGTCGCCTCCAGCCCCTCGGAGGACACGTAGAGCCCGTCGCGGATGCCGCCTGCATTGTTGACGAGGACGTGGACTTTGTCGGTCAGGGCCGCGACCTCGCGTGCGACGCGGCGCACGTCGGCCATTTCGGCGAAGTCGCCGCGCAGGAAATCGACTTTGCCGAAGGCGCGCAGTTCCGCTTCGGCGGCATCGCAGCGGGCTGGATCGCGTCCGGTGGCGATGACGTGCCAGCCCATGCGGGCGAACTCGGCCGCACTGGCCTTGCCGATGCCGGAACTGGCGCCGGTGATCACGACGACGGGGTGCGGCTTCGCGGAATTATCGAACATTTCGGCATTCTCCCTCGCGCGCCCGGCCTTTGCGGGTCGCGGTGTCTTGTCTATCGTGGCTCGGCCCCCTTGAGGAACAAGTCGATCGCGAAGCGCACCCGCCGATCGACGTCCTGTGCGGTCAGCATATTGCCCGACAGAATGAAGCGCACCGGGCCACTGACGACCATGCTCATGAACACGTTGGCCGCAAGCATCGCGTCGCCGATGGCGAGGCGGCCTGCCTCGGTCTCTTCCTCGAGGATCTGCGCGAGGAACCGCACGGTCGGCAGCGCGGCGATGTCGTAATAGGTCTGGAAGATGTCCGGGAAGCGGTAGCTCTCGGTATTGATGAGCCGTTGCAGCTTCGCACCCGCAGGTTCTCCCACCAGTCCGATCCGCAGCATCGCGATGGCAATGAGCGTATCCTCCAGCGTGTCCCTGCGCGTGGCGGCGATGACCTCGGCACCGACCGCGCGGGCCTCGGTGCCGTGGCGGACGGCGGCGCGGAACAGCGCGGCCTTGTCCGGGTACTTCGCATAGACCGTCCGCTTGGTCATGTTCACGTCGGCGGCGATCCCCTCGATCGTGGCGCTTTCGTATCCTTTGTCGAGAAAGTGTTCGAGCGCGGTGTCGAGCAGGGCGACCTGCCGGGCCTGCGCCTGTTCGCGCGTGGGCCGGCCCGCCTTGGGGAGCGCAGGGTGCGTGTCTTCGAGCATGATCCCCATGGACCCGATTTGGCTTGCGTCGCCAAGAGGCTCGTGAATAATGAAACGCATAAGGTGTTATTAATCGAGTCGCGATGGACTGTCCAGTCCGTCGCGGCGGCAAGGGAGAGGAGTAAGGGAAGCATGGGCATTGCTGCGGACAAACTCACTGCGCTGGTCGCTGACCCGGAGCGCTTCGCGTTCTCCGCGGGCGACTTGCGCGAAACCCAGGTCGCCGCGCTGGACGAGCGGTTTCAGGAGCGCCGCGATCGGATCAGGCTGCTCGGCCTGCGCGCCCGCGACGCCGGGATCGACAGCATCGCGCGGATCGAGGACGTGGTGCCGGTGCTGTTTCCGCACACCGCCTACAAGTCCTATCCGGAAAGCTACCTGATGGACGAGCGCTGGGATCGGCTGACCAAGTGGCTCGGCACGGTCTCGGCCCATCCGCTCGAGGGCATCGCGACGGACGGGATCGCCGGGATCGACGACTGGATCGCGCGGCTGGCGGAGCAGGGGCACTTCATCTCCTGCTCCAGCGGCACCACCGGCAAGTCGGCGATGCTGATCGCCTCGCAGAAGGACATGGACTGGTCACGGATCGACACGGTCAACGTCTTCGCCTGGGGTTCGGGCGTCGTGCCGGCGCAGGACCGGCTGATCGTCGGCTGCGCGCCCGTGGCGACGGTGCCCAAGAACGCGGCGATCGCGCAGGCGCAGTACGAGGCTTTCGCCAATCCCGAGTGGCCGCGCTGGGCCTATCCGGTGCCGCCGATCACGGTCGGTTCGCTGACGGCGATGGTGGTCATGCGCAAGAAGATCGCCGAGGGCACCGCCCGTCCGGACGAGATCGCCGCCTTCGAGGAAACATCGGCCGAGCGCGCGCGGCTGGTCGCCGATGCGGTGCCCGCGACGGCGCAGTTCATCATCGAGAACCGCCACCGCAAGCTCCAGCTTTCGGGGCTGTGGAACGGGCTGTGGCAGGTCGCCAAGGCCGTGCGCGACGCGGGCTACGGGCGTGAGGACTTCAATCCGGACAACTCGATCTACGTCGGCGGGGGGCTCAAGCGCGCGCAGCTTCCGGCGGACTATCAGGACTATGTGTTCGAGACGTTCAACATCCCGGCCGACCGGCATTTCCAGAACTATTCGATGCAGGAACTGAACTCCGGCATGCCGAAGTGCCGAGAGGGCGGGCGCTATCACGTGCCGCCGTGGATCGTGCCGGTGCTGCTCGACAAGTCGGGTGACGAGGCGCTTCCCCATGCGGGCGGCGAACAGGAAGGGCGCGCGGCGTTCTTCGACCTCTCGCTCGACGGACGCTGGGGCGGCGTCATCACCGGCGACAGGATTTCGCTGGACCATTCCCCTTGCGCCTGCGGGAACCACGGCCCGTCGATCCGCGACGACATCGCCCGTTATGCGGATCTGGAAGGCGACGACAAGATCGGCTGCGCAGGCACGGTCGACGCTTATGTGCGAGGTGTGGCATGAACGAGATCGCACAGCCTGAGGTCAGCGAAGACCTCGTCTCCGCCCCGTTCTTCCTGCGCGGCGAAGTGCTGCACGGGACCGACGTGATCCAGACGTCGCGCGACCTCGGCGTCACGTTCGCCACGCCGCGCATTCCGTTCGATCGCGCGGTGCCGCCGCGCACCGAAGTGCCGCCGCTCCTCAACGTACCGCTGGCCGAGATCATCGACTTCCTCGTCGAGACCGGCCAGCGCCTGCTCGCGCACGACAACCCGCACATGCAGGAATGCATCGAGCGCATGTGCCGCACGCATATCCTGCCTCGCGCCGTCGTCGAGAATACCGCGCGCCACGCTGCCGCCTATCTCGACAAGCGGGTGCTGATGGCCGAAGTCGAGCAGAACTTCCCCGATCCGCGCGCGCTCGACGAATGGGTGCCCAAGCAGGACTTCACCGGCCGCAAGAGCTTCGTGCGCGCCTTCGCACCGCGCCTGATCCATGTGCTGCCGGGCAATTCTCCCGGCGTCGCGGTGAAGTCGGTGGCGCAGGGGGCGATGGTGAAGGGCATCAACCTGTTCAAGATGAGCAGCGCCGATCCCTTCACCATGGTCGCGATCCTGCGCACGATGGCCGGCCTCGATCCCACCCATCCGATCGTGCGCTCGATGTCGGCGGTCTACTGGCGCGGCGGCGACGATGCGACCGAGCGGGTGCTCTACCGCCCGCAGTACTTCGACAAGATCGTCGCCTGGGGCGGCGGGGACGCAATCAACAACGTCATCAAGTACCTCGGCCCCGGCTTCCAGCTGGTGTCCTTCGATCCCAAGACCTCGATCTCGATGGTCGGGCGCGAGGCGCTGGTGGACGAGGCAACCATCGACCGCGTCGCGGACTTGTGCTCGGCGGACGTGATGACACTCAACCAGGAGGCCTGCGTCGCCAGCCGCTTCCAGTTCGTCGAGGGGGACGAGGCGGCGGTGGACCGTTTCTGCGCGCGCCTGCACCATCACGTGGCTCGCCGTGCGGCGGAAAGCGGCGACGTGCGCCCGCTCGACATGGACATGCGCGAAGCGGTCGAATCGATGACGCTGATGGATGACGAGTACGGCGTCTGGGGCCGCACCGACGGGCGGGGCCTGGTGATCCGCTCGGATGAGCCGGTGGACTTCCACCCGATCAACAAGACCGCCAACGTCGTGCGCGTGGGTAGCCTCGACGATGCGGTGAAGTGGATCAACGTGGCGACGCAGACGGTCGGCTTCTACCCGTTCGACCGCATGGCCGCCTACCGCGACCGCCTCGCCGCCGGGGGCGCGCAGCGCATCGGGCATCTGGGAGAGGCGGGGCCTTCGACCATCGGCAATCCGCACGACGCGATGTATCCGCTTCACCGCTTCGTGCACTGGATGGCACACGAGGACGGGCGGGGGTAGCGCAGGCACCCTTCGACAAGCTCAGGGTGAGCGGGGTGGAGTGGATTTCCTGCCCCATCGCAAGGTTCTTCCAACCTCCGACCCCGCTCAGGCTGAGCCTATCGAAGCCCTCTCCGATCACCCGCAACATCGCCGAGACGGATATGTCCGCCCCTCGCTTGCCTGCCGCCGCGAGTGCGCTACCCATCGATCGAACAGCCCGCCATGCCGGGCGCGTGAAGGGGATCATAACCACCATGGCCGTCGAAATCCTGCTCCCGAAGATCGGTTTCTCCATGCAGGAGGGCCAGGTCGCCGAATGGCTCGCCGCCGATGGGGCGCAAGTGACCGAAGGCCAGCCGCTGTTCTCGCTGGAGGCGGACAAGTCCACCAACGAGGTCGAATCCCCCGCCACCGGCACGCTCAAGATCGTTACGCAGACGGGCGAGACTTACGAAGTCGGCACCGTTCTCGGCTGGATCGAGTAACCGGCTGGACAGGCGCGGATCGTCGGGTCACTATCCGCGCCATGAACCGCCTTCTTACCGCTGTCGCCGCCTTCGGGCTCCTCGCCGTTTCGGGCACCGCGCATGCCAGTCTCGCGGTCGGCGCGAAGGCCCCGCAGTTCGCGGCCAAGGGCGCCAAGGCGGGCAAGGAGGTCGACTTCGATCTCGCCAAGGCGTTGAAGAAGGGGCCGGTCGTGCTCTACTTCTATCCCAAGGCATTCACGCAGGGTTGTACTCTGGAGGCCCACGCCTTCGCCGAAGCCACGCCCGAGTTCGCACAGCTTGGCGCAACGGTGGTGGGCATGTCGGCGGACGACCTGCCGACGCTCAAGAAATTCTCGACCGAGGAATGCCGCGACAAGTTCGCGGTCGCCACTGCCAGCCCCAAGGTGACCAAGGATTACGACGTCGCACTCACCCGGCCGGGCGTCCCGGCAGGCATGACCCAGCGCGTCAGCTACGTCATCGACCAGAGTGGCCACGTCGCCTTCGTCCACTCCGACATGGACTACCGCGAACACGTCACGATGACGCTGGCGGCGGTCAAGGCGATGAAGGCCAAGCGCCCCGGTTGAACCCGGCCCCTTGCGCCGAACCGCCTGAGCGCCACTTTACAAACAGCCGTACTGCGCTAAGCGGTGCGGCTCGTTTGTTTCAGGCCGGTCGTGATCCCGGCTCATCGGAGATTTTCGCCATGCGTGCCGAGGGGCAGGCCCACATTGTCCGTATCGAGAAGGCCCTCGCACTGGTCCGCAAGTTCCTCGACTGGGACCGCGCGCTGCGCCGGTTCGACGAGCTGAACGCGCGCGTCGAGGACCCGACCCTTTGGGAAAAGCCCAAGGAGGCCGAGGCGGTCATGAAGGAACGCCGCCGCCTTGAAGGCGCGATCGGCGCGGTGAACTCGATCAGCGCCGAGATGGCCGATGCCGTCGAGTTCGTCGAACTGGGCGAGATGGAAGGCGATGAGGAAACCATCGCCGAGGGCCTGTCGGCGCTCGCCGCGCTGGCCGAGCGCGCCGATCAGGACAAGGTCACCGCGCTGCTCTCGGGTGAGGCGGACGGCAACGACACCTATCTCGAAGTCCACGCCGGGGCCGGCGGAACCGAGAGCCAGGACTGGGCGGAAATCCTTCAGCGCATGTACACGCGCTGGGCGGAGCGCCACGGCTACAAGGTCGAGCTGGTCGACTATCACGCGGGCGAAGCGGCGGGCATCAAGAGCTGCACCCTGCTCATCAAGGGCGAAAACGCCTATGGCTATGCCAAGACCGAAAGCGGCGTCCACCGCTTGGTCCGCATCAGCCCTTATGACAGCGCGGCCCGGCGCCACACCAGCTTCTCGTCGGTGTGGGTCTATCCGGTGATCGACGATACCTTCGAGATCGAGATCAACCCGTCCGACCTGAAAATCGACACCTATCGCGCTTCGGGCGCGGGCGGTCAGCACGTCAACACCACCGATTCGGCCGTGCGCATCACGCACCAGCCCTCGGGGATCATCGTCGCCAGCCAGATCGACCGTTCGCAGCACAAGAACCGCGAAATCGCCATGGGCATGCTGAAAGCGCGCATGTTCGAGGCCGAGATGCGCCGCCGCGAGGAAGCCGCGAGCGCCGAACACGCCAGCAAGAGCGACATCGGCTGGGGGCATCAGATCCGCTCCTACGTGCTGCAGCCGTACCAGCAGGTGAAGGACTTGCGCACGGGTGTGGTCTCGACCGCGCCCGACGACGTGCTCGACGGCGCTCTCGATCCGTTCATGGCCGCGGCCCTGTCGCAGCGCGTGACCGGCGAGAAGGTCGAAGTCGAAGACGCCGACTGAAACGTGGCGGCCGTCTCGTCCCGGGACAGTGGCCGGGGCGAGAGGGCATGAATGCGACGGATCTCTTTCAACCGTTTTGCCAATCGGGCGCACAGGCGCTAAGGGGCCGCATGTTTCGCGCGCATACCCTCTTTCCGGCCGTGCTGGTGCCTGCTCTGTTGAGCCTGGCCGCCTGCCAGCAGCCCGCCGTCGATGACGGCCGGGAAAAGGGTGCGCCGAAGTTCCCCAAGCCCGATCGCCCCGTTGCGCAAAGCACCTCCAGCACGTTCTCCACCGAAGCCCAGCGCGACAGCGCGGGCGAGGCCAACACGGTAATGGACCTTGCAGGCGTGGCGCCCGGCATGAGCGTGGCCGATCTCGGCGCGGGCGAGGGGTACTACACCGTCCGCCTCTCGCACCGCGTCGGCAAGAAGGGCCGGGTGCTGGGCGAGGATATCGATCGCGGTGCCAACGAACGCCTCGCCACGCGCGTCATGCGCGAGGAACTGGAGAACGTCTCGATCAAGTTGGGCCGCCCGAGCGATCCCAGCCTGCCCGAGAAGAGTTTCGACCGCATCTTCCTGGTCCATATGTACCACGAGGTCGGCGACCCTTACGGTTTCCTCTGGAGGCTGCGCCCGGCGCTGCGTCCCGGCGGTAAGCTGGTGGTCGTGGATGTCGATCGCCCCGCCGGTGGGCATGGCCTGCCGCCTTCGCTGCTTTTCTGCGAATTTGCGTCGGTGGGCTATCGGTTGACGGAATTTGTTCGCAAGCCCGAATTACAGGGCTATTATGCGCAGTTTGAAGCCGCAGGGGCAAGGCCTGCGCCGGCAGATATCAAGCCGTGCCGAATTTCGGGGGTAGCGCCGCCGAAAACCAATGGATCGCAGGGCTGAGCCGCGAAAGCCTGGGGAAAGACGAGAGAAAATGAGTTTCAAGGGTCTCAAGCCGATC
The DNA here is from genome assembly GCF_000293195.2 of Sphingomonas sp. LH128. Classification (NCBI taxonomy): domain Bacteria; kingdom Pseudomonadati; phylum Pseudomonadota; class Alphaproteobacteria; order Sphingomonadales; family Sphingomonadaceae; genus Sphingomonas; species Sphingomonas sp. LH128. The sequence continues at coordinate 1,538 of NZ_ALVC01000216.1, read as the reverse complement.
ATCTATGGTGGCCGTGAAGTCTGGCCGCTGGTCGAAGGCGGCAAGGGCGTCGCCGCGACGAACCACATGAGTTCGGGCGCGTGGGCGGCTGCGGGCGGTATCGGCACGGTCAGCGCGGTGAATGCCGACAGCTACGACGCCGAAGGCAAGATCATCCCGCAGATCTACAACGCACTGACCCGCAAGGAGCGCCACCAGGAACTGATCGACTACGCCATCGACGGCGCGGTCGAGCAGGTCCGGCGGGCTTTCGACATCTCGGGCGGCAAGGGCGCGATCAACATCAACGTCCTGTGGGAAATGGGCGGCGCGCAGCAGATTCTCGAAGGCGTTCTGGAAAAGACCCGGGGCATGGTCACGGGCGTCACCTGCGGTGCGGGCATGCCTTACAAGCTGTCCGAGATCGCGGCGCGCTTCAACGTCAACTACCTGCCGATCGTCAGCTCCGCGCGTGCGTTTCGCGCGCTGTGGAAGCGTGCCTATCACAAGGTCGCCGACCTGATGGGCGCGGTGGTCTACGAGGATCCGTGGCTGGCGGGCGGTCACAACGGCCTGTCCAACGCCGAAGACCCGCTCAAGCCCGAGGATCCGTATCCCCGCGTCAAGGCCCTGCGCGACACCATGCGCGCGGAAGGGGTTCCCGACAGCGTGCCGATCGTGATGGCGGGCGGCGTCTGGTTCCTGCGTGACTGGAACGAATGGATCGACAACCCGGAACTCGGCTCGATTGCCTTCCAGTACGGGACCCGTCCGCTGCTGACGCACGAGAGCCCGATCCCGCAGGCGTGGAAGGATCACCTGCGCACGCTGGAGCCCGGCGACGTGCTGCTCCACCGCTTCTCGCCCACCGGCTTCTATTCCTCGGCCGTGCGCAACCCGTTCCTGCGCAATCTGGAAGCGCGCTCGGAGCGTCAGATCCCCTATTCGAAGGTTGAGGCGGGCGTGCACACCGTACGTCTCGACGTCGGTGTGAAGGGCAAGAACTTCTGGGTCGCCCCCAAGGATCTGGAGCGCGCGCGGACCTGGTCGGCGCAGGGCTTCACCGATGGCCTGCGTACGCCGGACGACACGATCATCTTCGTGAACCCGGCAGAGCGCGACGAAATCCGCAAGGATCAGGCCGACTGCATGGGCTGCCTGTCGCACTGCGGTTTCTCTTCGTGGAAGGACCACGACGACTACACCACTGGCCGCCTTGCCGACCCGCGCAGCTTCTGCATCCAGAAGACCCTGCAGGACATCGCCCATGGCGGTCCGATCGACGAGAACCTGATGTTCGCAGGCCACGCGGCCTATAAGTTCAAGCAGGACCCGTTCTATTCCAACGGCTTTACGCCGACCGTCAAGGAACTGGTGGATCGTATCCTGACCGGCGACTGATCGGACAGGACAACGCGGCTCAAGCGGCCGGTACGGAGCGATCCGTGCCGGCCGTTGTCGTTTCGGAGCGGGAAGGCCAGGCGACCATTGCAAGGAAGCTGGCGACGGCGGGCAAGGTCAGCAACCAGTCGATATAGCTGAGCACGGCCTCGATCGCG
>NZ_ALVC01000215.1:0-35173 GCF_000293195.2 Sphingomonas sp. LH128 | reverse complement strand
TGGCTCATGCCGCGGATCTGCGAGGTCATCGAGGTCGAGATGGCGAGGCCCGCCGCATCGTCCTTGGCCGAGTTGATGCGCTTGCCGGTCGACAGGCGCTCCATCGCGGTGCCGAGAGCCTTGTTGGCCGAATTCGAAGCGTTCGAGGCGCGGATCGCGCTGATGTTGGTGTTGATGACTGACATGTGTTGAACCCCGGTAAGCCTTTCGAGCGGCCCCGGAAGTGGAGCGCTCTTCACATGTCGAGAAGAACGGCGGGTGCGCGCAGGATTTAAGTCCGTTTCGCTTTCGCTTGATCGCAGACTGATTACCCCGCATGCAGCGGCTTCGTTCGCACTTGCAAACAAAAGGAAATAGAATGCCTTCCGGCCTTGTCGCCCTGCTTGACGACGTTGCGGTCATCGCTCGTGCCGCTGCCGCCTCCATGGACGACGTGGCGGCGGGGGTGGCCAAGGCCGGGACCAAGGCGGCGGGCGTGGTGATCGACGATGCGGCGGTGACGCCGGGCTACGTCACCGGCTTTACGCCGGACCGCGAACTGCCGATCATCTGGAAGATCACCAAGGGCTCGCTGTTCAACAAGCTGGTGATCCTGCTGCCGGTAGCGCTGCTGCTGAGCGCCTTCCTGCCGATGGCGATCACCCCGATCCTGATGGTGGGCGGCCTCTACCTCGCGTTCGAGGGCGCCGAGAAGGTGCTGGAGAAGCTGGGCGGCGAGAAGCACGGCGAGACGTTGGACGATCCGGTGAGCGATGTCGCCACTTTCGAGAAGACCCGCGTTGCCGGGGCGATCCGCACCGACCTGATCCTCTCGGCCGAGATCATGGCGATCGCGCTGTCGCAAGTGGAGGATTCCAGCTTCATCGCCCGCGCTGTGGCACTGGCGGTGGTGGGCATTCTCATCACCATCGGCGTCTACGGCGCGGTGGCGCTGATCGTGAAGATGGACGACGTCGGCCTGCACCTGACCAAGAAGCCGGGTGCGAGCGCGCAGGCGCTGGGGCGCGGGCTGCTGAAGGCAATGCCGATCGTGCTCAAGGTTCTGGGCAGCGTCGGCACGGTGGCGATGCTGTGGGTCGGCGGCGGGATTATCCTCCATGGGCTGGAGGAACTGGGCCTGCCCGCGCCCGCACACATGGCGCACGGCATCGAGCATGCGCTGGCCGGGGCGACCGGGCCGCTGGGGCCGGTGTTCGGCTGGCTGGGCTACGCTGTGGCTTCGGCAGTGGTCGGGCTGGTGCTGGGCGCGGTGGTAGCGGTGGTGGTGCACCTCGTCGCCAAGGCGCGCGGCAAGGGGCACTGAGGCGGCGTTTGCAGGCGGCGTCGTCCCGGACTTGATCCGGGACCGCTGGCCGTGGACAGCCCGGAACGAAGCGAGGCGCCCTGCCGATAGCCCTCGCCTCAAGACCGCCACCGATCCCGGATCGAGTCCGGGACGACGTCAGGGCAGGGCGGCCAGAACATCCTTCGCGAACACCGTCAGCGTATCGTCCCGCGCGCCCATGATGACCACGCGGTCGCCTGCCTGCGCGATTTCGGCGATCCGCTTCCCGCAGTCGGCGCGGCTGGGCACGTATTCCGCCTTGCCGCCGTGGCTTTCGATCAGCCGGACGATCCGTTCCGAGCCTTCGCTGCGATCCACAGTGCCGCCGAAGTAGACCGGGGCGCACAGGATGGTCACGTCGTCCGGCCCCAGCAGCCTTGCGATGACTTCGGCCAGTTCGGCGCCCATCTGGCGCAAAGGGCCATAACCGTGCGGCTGGAAGAGCGCGATGACGCGGCCCGGATGTACCTTGAGCGTCGAGAGCGTCGCCGAGACCTTGTCAGGATTGTGCCCGAAGTCGTCGATCACCGCGATTCCCGAGGGCGAGATGCCGACCACGTCGAAGCGCCGCGCCAGCCCTACGAAACTGCCGAGCGCGACCACCGCCTCGGCCACCGGCACGCCTGCGGCATTGGCGGCAGCGATCGCGGCGAGCGCATTGTAGAGGTTGTGGCGGCCGGGCACCTTCAGCGTCAGCGCATGCTCGGTGCCGTCGCGCCTGTCGAGGATCGTGGCGGACAGCGAAGTCGGCCCCTCGACCACGTCTATCGCGGCGATCTGGGCTTCGGGCGAAGTGATCCCGAAGGTCACCAGCGAGCGGGCCCGATGGGCCAGTGCGGCGGTTTCCGCATCGTCGAGGTTGATCGCCGATACTTCGGCGCGGGCGAGGAAGTCGCCGAACAACTTGCGCAGTTCCTCGAGGCTCTTGTGATCGAGGCTGACGTTGCCCAGCACCGCCACCTTGGGGCGATAGAGCGCAATCGAGCCGTCGCTCTCGTCCACCTCTGACACGAAGGCATCACCCTGTCCGACGCGGGCACTGGCAAAGGGCGCATCGGGGCTGACGAAGTTCTTCATCACCGCGCCGTTCATGATCGTCGGATCGCGACCTGCCGCGGTCATGATCCAGCCGGTCATGCCGGTGACGGTCGATTTGCCCGAGGTGCCGCCAATGGCCACGCCGAAGGGCGCGGCATTGAACAGTGTCGCCAGCAGTTGCGCGCGGCTCATCCGGGGGCACCCGAGCTGCGTCGCCCGTACCACTTCGGGCACAGTGTCCTCCACCGCAGCCGAGGCCACCAGCGTCTGCTCGGCCGAGATCACGCCGCTGCCGTCCTGCGGGAACAGTTCGAAGCCCAGCGATTCGAGCCAGGCGAACTTCTCGGGCGTCCGGCCCTGGTCGCGGCTGCGGTCCGAGCCGCCGATGCTCGCGCCGTGGCCCTTGAGGATCAGCGCCAGCGGCAGCATGCCGGAGCCGCCGATGCCGCAGAAGAACCAGGGGTGAGTAGTGAGGTCGCTGGAGGGTGTTGGCAGGTCGGTCATAGACCGCAAGCCGTATGCGGCCTTGCCCGCCGTGACAACCTCGATAGGAATGCATGGCATGACACGTATCGCCGTCTGCGCACCGTCCACCCCGATCACCCGCGAGGATGCCGAGGCCGTCCGCGCGCTCGCCGCTGCCGAGTTCCCCGGCGTGGAACTCGTCGTTCACGAGCAATGCTTCGCGCAGGAGGGGCACTTCGCCGGAACTGACGAACAACGCCTCGGTGCTCTGCTGGAGTGCGCCAACGATCCATCCGTCGATGCCGTGTGGTTCGCGCGGGGCGGCTACGGTGCGTGCCGGATTGCGGAGGCCGCGCTGGAGCAGATGGGTCATGCGGCGGTCGGCAAGACGTACCTCGGCTATTCTGACGCGGGCTACTTGCTCGGCGGGCTCTACCGCGAGAGGATCGGCAAGCCGGTCCATGGCCCGATGCTGGCGGACATTCGCCGCGAGGGTGGCGTCGATGCGGTGCGCCGTGCGCTCGCCTACCTCGCGGGTGACAAGCAGGGCCTCGAACCCTCGCTTGGCGGCGAGCGCCACGCCGTCGCCGCCTTCAACCTGATGACGCTGGCCATGCTTGGCGGCACGCGGCTGATGCCGGGACTCGCCAACCACGTGGTCATGGTGGAGGAAGTCTCCGAATATCTCTACGCCGTCGACCGCCTGTTCTTCCACGCGACCGCGCATCTCGGCGGCATCGCGGGCCTTCGCCTCGGCCGCGTCAGCGACGTGCCGGAGAACGACCGCCCCTTCGGCACCGATGCCGAGCAGATCGCGCGCTACTGGTGCGAACGCCACGCGATCGCTTTCCTCGGCGTGGCGGACATCGGTCACGATGCCGCAAATAAGATAGTTCCCTTCGGCTGACGAAGACGCCACTCTCCAGCTCAAACAGAACGGGAGAGATTGATGGCGCCCTTGCCGATCCGCCAGATCGCCTACTTCGTGCCGGATGTGCGCGCCGCCGCGCGGGCCCATTCCGCGGCCTTCGGCTCTGGGCCTTACTACGTGGCCGACCATATCGCGCTGACCCGCGCCGTCCATCGCGGGGTGGAGCGAGAACTCGACCACTCCAGCGCCTACGGCCAGTGGGGCGAAGTGATGATCGAGTTCTGTCAGCAGAACAATCCCGGCCCCTCGGCCTTTCATGACCTCTATCCGGAAGGCTCGGGGAGGGAGGGACTGCATCACGTCGCCTTGTTCGTCGATAATCTGGATGCAGCCGTCGCCGACTTCACCGGGCGAGGGGCTACGCTGGCGCTAGACGCGCAGATGACCGACGGGTTCCGTTACGTTTTCCTCGATACGATAGCGACTTACGGGCACATGCTCGAATTGTACGAGCCGACCGACAACCTCAAGGGGTTCTACGAATACGTGCGGCGCAAGGCGGGCGACTTCTCGAAGGGCGCAACCCAGGACATCGCTTTCGGGTGACGCGCGTGTCTCGGGGCTTGCCCTGAGCGGCCAAGGTCAATAACCCGCCGCGCCACAATCGATTCGCAATCGGCGAGAGGCTCCCCGCCCGCCGTGCAAGCCAAGGAGCGGTCGCAGATGCGTGCATTCGTTTTCCCCGGACAGGGTAGCCAGAAGGTCGGCATGGGCGCCGAACTCGCACAGGCCAGCGCCGTCGCGCGCGAGGTCTTCCAGGAGGTCGACGAAGCTCTCGGCCAAAACCTGTTCCGCATCATGAGCGAAGGCCCTGAGGACCAGCTCACCCTCACCGAGAACGCCCAGCCTGCGATCATGGCAAACGCCATCGCGGTGCTGCGCGTGCTGGAGAAGGAAGGCGGCATCAGCCTCGCCGACAAGGCGGACTTCGTCGCCGGTCACTCGCTGGGTGAGTACACCGCGCTCTGTGCTGCAGGGGCCTTCAGCCTCGCCGACACCGCGCGCCTGCTGAAGCTGCGCGGCCAGTCGATGCAGGCCGCCGTGCCGGTCGGCGTGGGCGCCATGGCCGCGCTGCTGGGCGCCGACATCGAGAAGGCCACCGCGCTCGCCGAAGCGGCGGCCGAGGGTCAGGTCTGCGCCGTCGCCAACGACAACGACCCCACGCAAGTCGTGATCTCGGGCCACAAGGAAGCAATCGAGCGCGCCATCGCGCTGGTCAAGGATCACGGCATCAAGCGCGGCATCGCGCTGCCGGTCTCGGCGCCGTTCCACTGCCCGCTAATGCAGCCCGCCGCCGACGCCATGGCCGAGGCGCTCGCCGCGACCCCTCCGGGCGCGCTGCGCGTCGCTCTGTTCGCCAACGTGACGGCCGCGGTGGTGACCGACCCGGCCGAAGTCCAGCGTCTGCTCGTGGAGCAGGTCACCGGCCGCGTCCGCTGGCGCGAGAGCGCGATCGCGATGCATGCGGCAGGCGTGGAGCGCTTCGTCGAGATCGGTGGCAAGGTCGTCGGCCCGATGATCAAGCGCTCGGCGGGCGAGGTGGACGTCGTGGCCGCGATCTCGATGGCTGAAATCGAGGAGCTGGCCAAGAGCCTCTGATTTTCCGCATGGCCCCGGGCTTGACCCGGGGCCATGCGCCGTCTGATTAAGCATCGCCGGGATGGCGATCTAGGAGTTTTGCCATGTTCAACCTCAACGGAATGACTGCCCTGGTGACCGGCGCAAGCGGCGGGATCGGTTCGGCCGTGGCCCGCGCTCTGGCGGCGCAGGGCGCGCGTCTCGCGATCTCGGGCTCGAACGCCGACAAGCTGCGCGCCTTCCGCGAAGAACTCGACGAGCACACCCCGCAGCACCTGCAGGAAGTCGACCACGTCTCCATCGCCTGCAACTTGGGCGATGCCGAGCAGGTCGAGAAGCTCGTGCCCGCCGCGCTCGAGTCGCTGGGCAAGATCGACATCCTCGTCAACAACGCCGGCATCACGCGCGACAACCTCGCGATGCGCATGAAGGACGAGGAGTGGGATCAGGTGATCCGCATCAACCTCGAATCGACCTTCCGCCTGATGCGCGCCGTGACTAAGCCGATGATGAAAGCGCGCTATGGCCGCATCATCAACGTGACCTCGGTGGTCGGCACCACCGGCAACCCCGGCCAGATGAACTACTGCGCGGCCAAGGGCGGCATCACCGCCATGTCCAAGAGCCTCGCGCAGGAAATCGCCAGCCGCGGCGTGACGGTGAACTGCATCGCACCGGGCTTCATCCGCACGCCGATGACCGACGTGCTGCCCGACGCGCAGAAGGACGCGCTCAACGCCCGCATCCCGATCGGCCGCATGGGCGAGGGCGACGAGATCGCCGCAGCCGCCGTGTACCTTGCCAGCAAGGAAGCGGGCTACGTCACCGGCCAGACCCTGCACGTCAACGGCGGCATGGTGATGGTGTGATCTGATGCAACGGTGGGCACGGTTTCCGGCGCTTGCGGCTTTGCTCGCGGCGTTGGGATCGTGCTCGTCAGAGCATGAGATGACGGCCCGGATGATCGGCGGGCGGCTGGCCTTCGACGCCTTGGGCGGCTGGTGGTCGCGCGCTGATTGCTTCTATTCGATCGATGTCCGAGCACAGAGCGGACCTTCTGCGAATCCAGAGGTCGGCGATGATGAAGATCGAGTCACGTCCGGAACCTACTGGTTCGACTGGCGCGATTCCTGCGAGAACGCCTATCCGGTGTTCTACGGTCAAGTTCTCAAGGGCGGGCGCTATCGTGGCCAGAATGGAGCGGTATGGCCACATGTGTCGCCCAAACCCTTGCTTGCCAACGTCATCTACAGTGCAAGTACGCTGAGTCCCGGCTCCAGTTATGGCTCGGTCTACTTTCGGCTCGACGGCCATGGCGGCGTGCAGGTGCTCGACTGGAAGGACGTGGAACGCTCCGCCACGCCAAGTTCTCCATAAGAACCCTTGATTTATCCCCAGATTCGCGGTTTTCCGCCCACATCCGGCTTGCCGCGCTCCGGACTCCCGTTAGAGATAGTCGTCCGAATTTAAGGGATATCCTTATCCCGTGCCCGACCAAGGGGGACTTGAGGCTGTCATGAAGGCCACTATCGAACGTTCCACGCTGCTGCGCTGCCTTTCCCACGTGCAGTCGGTCGTCGAGCGCCGCAATACCATTCCGATCCTCTCGAACGTGCTGATCGAGGCCGCCGCCGGCGGTGCGCTCAAGATCATGGCGACCGACCTCGACCTGCAGGTCGTGGAAACGCTGAGCGCGGTTTCGGTGGAGCAGGCCGGTGCGATCACCGTCTCGGCGCATCTGCTGTTCGACATCGCGCGCAAGCTGCCCGAGGGCAGCCAAGTCAGCCTCGATTCGGCGGACAACCGCATGGTCGTGAAGGCCGGTCGCAGCCGCTTCCAGCTGCCGACGCTGCCGCGCGACGACTTCCCGATGATCGCGGAAGGCGAACTGCCGACCAGCTTCGAGGTGCCCGCCGCGACGTTGGCACAGTTGATCGACCGCACCCGCTTCGCGATCTCGACCGAAGAGACGCGCTACTACCTCAACGGTATCTTCCTGCACGTCAGCGACGAGGAGCTGAAGGCCGCCGCCACTGACGGTCACCGTCTGGCGCGCTTCACCATCGCCCGTCCGGACGGCTCGGAAGGCATGCCCGACGTGATCGTGCCGCGCAAATGCGTAGGCGAACTGCGCAAGCTGCTCGAAGAAGCGCTGGACACCAACGTCCTCGTCGACCTGTCGGCCAGCAAAATCCGCTTCACGCTGGGCGGCGAACACGGTGTGGTGCTGACCAGCAAGCTGATCGACGGCACGTTCCCGGACTACACCCGCGTCATCCCGACCGGTAACGACAAGCTGCTCAAGGTCGATCCCAAGAGCTTCTTCCAGGGTGTGGACCGCGTGGCGACCATCGCCACCGAGAAGACCCGCGCGGTGAAGATGGCGTTGGACAGCGACCGGATCACCCTGTCGGTCACCTCGCCCGACAATGGCACGGCAGCCGAGGAAGTGCCCGCGCAGTACGCCGCTGAAGGCTTCGAGATTGGCTTCAACGCCAATTACCTCAAGGACATCCTCGGCCAGATCGACGGCGACACGGTGGAACTCCACCTTGCCGACGCGGCTGCGCCGACGCTGATCCGTCAGGACGACAAGAGCCCCGCGCTCTATGTGCTGATGCCGATGCGCGTCTGACCTTCACGGCAGGCAAAGAAAAGGGCCGGGGCGAAAGCTCCGGCCCTTTTTCTTTGTCATTGCGAAGGATTCAGGCCCGTCCGGTCGCCTCGATCATCTTTTCCAGTTCGACGAACTTCTCGCGCGGAGCGCCGTCGCGTGCGGCGGCGACTTCGGCTTCGTCGATCTTCTGCCAGTCGGTGAACTTGACGACCTGGATGCTGCGTTCTTCCGCGAGGGCATCGAAGCCGGGGCGGCCCGGTTTGCCGGAATCGCCCTTCATGTCCGCCGCGATCTTCTCGACGATGGCAAATCCGTCCGGGCGGTTGGTGCCGATCGTCCCGGTCGGCCCGCGCCTTGCCCAGCCCACGCAGTAGAGACCGGGGGCGATGCGGCCTTCGATGTTGGCGAAACGGCCGCCCTGCTCGTCATAGGGCACGTCGGGGATCGGCGAAGTCTGATAGCCGATGCAGGCTACGACGATCCCGGCAGGGATGCGATAGGTTTCTCCCGTGCCGATGGCCTTGCCGTTCTCCAGGCGGGTGCGTTCCACTTCCACCGCTTCGACATGGGTGTCGCCGAGGATGGCCTTGGGCGCGGCGAAGAAGTCGAATTCGACCGTGACGTCATCGGCGCGCGGGTTCTGGTTGGTCGCGAAGGCGCGCAGCAGACCGAGGGATTTGCGAAGCCCCGTATCGAGGCCCGCATCGGCTTCCAGCGGAGGCAGGTCGGCGGCATCCACTACGGGGTGCGCGCGTTCCAGCTTGGCGAGTTCGCCCAGTTCCTTGGGCGTCATCGCGATCTGATGCGGTCCGCGTCGCCCTAGGATCACGATGCGCCGCACCGCCGAATTGTGCAGGGCGGCGAGGGCATGGGCGACGATGTCAGACCCCGTGAACTCCGCTTCCGACTTGGCGAGGATACGCGCCACGTCGAGCGCGACATTGCCGTTGCCGACGATGACGGCGGTGTCGTGGTCCAGTTGCGGGTCGAGTCCGGTAAACTGCGGATGGCCGTTGTACCAGCCGACGAACGCGGCGGAGCCGAAGACGCCCGGCAATTGCTCACCGGGGAGGCCGAGCTTGCGATCGTGCGGCGCGCCGGTGGCCAGGACCACGGCGTCGTAAAGGTCCTGCAATTCGGCGACCGTCACGTCCCGGCCCAGCATCACGTTGCCGACGAATCGGACGTTGCGGGTGAGCGCCGTGTTTTCATAGCGACGGGCGACCGCCTTGATCGATTGATGGTCGGGCGCGACGCCGGTGCGGATCAGACCGAAGGGCACGGGCAAAGTGTCGAATATATCGACGTGCACCTCATCGCCCCACTGCTTGAGTGCGGCTTCGGCGGTGTAGTAGCCCGCCGGGCCGGATCCGACGATGGCGATGTGCCGCATGGCTATGTCTCCCGTATCTGGCCGACTTCGTTGCCGGCCGGTTGAATGGAAGCAAGCACGGCGACGAAGCGGTATCAAGTGAAATGCTTCGGATTCCGGATCGTTGCCCGATCGATTGCGGTCGCGTCGCTTAACGGTTTCGCAACGGCGGCAAAGGCATGGTTGCGGGCATGAAGAAACCGGGTCTGCGTGGCGAACGACAGGCGGCGCATTCGGGCGCCGAGCGAGGGCTTCTGCCCGCAGCGCAGGAGGCGAAGAACGATTCGCACGGAAATGCCGCACCCGCTGCGTCCTCCCCCTTCGCGGGGTTCGCCCGATGGAGCGGGCGGCCCGATGCCGGAGACTGCCTCCATTATTTCACGTGTCGCCGCTGGGTCCTGATGGGGCCGGCGCTGCTTGTCAGTGCGCTACTGATGGGCCTTATATCCGGGACGTTGCCGGACATGGTGGCAGGCCTGTGCATGGCCCTCGGCATGGCGCTGTGCCTGCCTGCTTCGATCTATGCGCGCATGGAGCGCAGGGTGGTTCACAATGGATGGCAGCGCTATCCGCTGCTGTTCGTCGCGATCCTGCTGCCGATGATGCTGTTCGGCTTCGGAGCGGCGCGCTGGACGAACCTGCACCCGCACCTTGGCTGGGAGGTGACGGTCAACATCTTCGTCATCGTCGTGCTGATGGCGACGGCGTTGCTGGAGAATCGACTGACTTCGATCATTGCTGCGACGATCGGGCTATGGGGTGGCGGCTCGCTCCACGCTGGCTCGATGGCCTCGTTCACACTGCTGACGGTAGGCACGGTGATCGGCCTGCTCATGGCGATCCGGCAGGCGCGTACCGCGTCGTCGCAATCGAATCGCCATGCAGAGCGCGAGCGCGAGCAGCGTCGCGCCGAACAATTGCTTCATGAGTACGAGCAGACTGGGCAGGGCTGGTTCTGGGAGACCGACCGTCAGGGCAAGATCACGTATGTGACACGGAGCATCGCCGCCTTGTTGGGCAGCACCGTGTCCGAGATGGAGGGCAAGCCCTTCACCGGCATGTTCATGCTGGAGGCTGCGGGGCAGGAGGGGGAGCGCACACTGGTGTTCCATCTCAACACGCGCTCCTCGTTCCAGGACCTGGGCGTGCGTGCTGCGACGGGCGAGAAGGACGAGCGCTGGTGGTCGATCTCCGGTCGCCCCGTGCTCGACCAGTTCAACAATTTCATGGGCTTCCGTGGGTCGGGCACGGATCTGACCGAAAAGCGTCGCTCGCAGGCACACGTCACGCAGCTAGCCCGGTTCGATTCGCTCACCAAGCTGGCCAACCGCTTCCAGATGTCGGAGTGGCTGGAGAAGATCCTGACCAGCCCGCGCATAGAGACCCGCGCCTGTGCGGTATTCCTGCTCGACCTCGACCGCTTCAAGGCGGTCAACGACACCATGGGGCACCCGGCGGGCGACGCCTTGCTCAAGCAGGTCGCCGAACGACTGAGCAATACCGTGGGCGATCGCGGCCGCGTCGGGCGCCTCGGTGGCGACGAGTTCCAGGTGATCCTCCACGGCGCGCAGAACCGCGAGGGTCTGGCTCATCTGGCGCGCCGCATTATCGAGAACCTGTCGCAGCCCTACACCATCGAAGGTGCGCGGGTGACCATCGGCGCCTCGGTCGGCATCGCACTGTGCCCCGATGACGGCATGACCTCGGATGCACTCATCCGCAACGCGGACCTCGCGCTTTACGCGGCCAAGGGCGGCGGACGCGGGCGGCATCACTTCTACGATGAGGACCTGCACTCCGACGCCAAGGAGCGCCAACAGCTTGAGCAGGACTTGCGCGACGCCATCGCCAGCGGGTCTCTCGAACTGCATTATCAGCCGCAAGTGCGCACCACGAGCGAGAAGATCACCGGTTTCGAGGCGCTGCTGCGCTGGAACCATCCGGTGCACGGCTATATCTCGCCGGCCAAGTTCGTGCCGGTGGCCGAGGAGACCGGCCTCGTCGCGCAGATCGGCGAGTGGGCCTTGCGCACCGCCTGCGCCGATCTTGCAAAGTGGCCGGAAGAGGTGCGCGTCGCGGTCAACGTCTCGCCGCTGCAGTTCGCCAACCCCGCACTGCCGGCCATCGTCACCAGCGCGATCGCCGCTGCAGGCGTCTCGCCCGGGCGCCTGGAATTGGAGATCACCGAGAGCGTGTTCCTCGGCGACGACAGGACCACCGAGGCAATGTTCTCCGCGCTCAAGAACCTCGGCGTGCGGCTGGCGCTCGACGACTTCGGGACGGGCTATTCCTCGCTCGGCTATCTGAAGAAGGCGCCGTTCGACAAGATCAAGATCGACCAGAGCTTCGTGCGGGGCGCCACCATCCAGGGCAGCCGCAACGGGGCGATCATCTCCTCGATCGTCAACCTTGCCGAGGCGCTCGGCATGGAGACGACTGCGGAAGGCGTCGAAACGCTGGACGAACTGGACCTCGTGCGCATGCTGGGCTGCAGTCACGTGCAGGGCTACATCTACGAGCGACCACTCAATGCACAGAGCGTTCTGGCGCAATTGGCCGACGGCCTCGTAGCCGTGGCGAAAGGCCCGCGTTCGGCCCGCGCGACGCGGCAGACGATGCTGCGCAAGGTCGCGCTGGAACATGGACCGCACAGCTACGAAGGCACCATTCGCAACATCTCGCAGCACGGCGCGATGATCGAGGGCCTGTGGAACGTGCCGGTGGGAACGACCTTCGGTGTGCATCTGGCGGATGACTATGTCGTCATGGCGACCTCGCGCTGGTGCAAGGAGGACCGCATGGGGCTCGAGTTCGGGCAGCCGCTGGAACTCGACGGCAATGGCGCGGTCCTGTTCACGCCGGTCCGGCCGAGGCGCGAGAAGTCGGAGACGGCACCGCTACGCCGTACAGCGTGACGCCTCGCGCACTTTTTCGCATTTTCCCGCCCCGGAGGTGATTTCACACCGGCGTAAAATGCTCTAACGGCGCTTCCATGACCGAACTCGCGCAGATCCGTAACTTCAGCATCATTGCCCATATCGACCACGGCAAGTCGACGCTCGCCGACCGTCTGATCCAGACCACCGGCGGCCTGTCCGAGCGCGAGATGAGCGCGCAGGTGCTCGACAACATGGACATCGAGAAAGAACGCGGCATCACGATCAAGGCGCAGACCGTGCGCCTGAACTACACCGCCTCCGATGGCCTGACCTATGAGCTGAACCTCATGGACACGCCGGGCCACGTCGATTTCGCTTACGAAGTCAGCCGCAGCCTTGCCGCCTGCGAAGGCGCACTGCTGGTGGTGGACGCCGCGCAGGGCGTGGAAGCGCAGACGCTGGCGAACGTCTACCAGTCGATCGAGCACAACCACGAGATCGTGCCGGTCATCAACAAGATCGACCTGCCCGCAGCCGAGCCGGAGAAGGTGCGCAACGAGATCGAGGAAGTGATCGGCATCGACGCTTCCGAGGCGGTCATGGCCAGCGCCAAGTCGGGCATCGGCATCGCCGAAGTGCTCGAAGCCGTCGTCAAGAAGATCCCGCCGCCCAAGGGCGAGCGCGACAAGCCGCTGAAGGCGATGCTGGTCGACTCGTGGTACGATCCGTACCTCGGCGTCGTCATTCTGGTGCGCGTCATCGACGGTGTCATCAAGAAGAGCTTGCCCGTCAAGTTCATGCAGGGCGGCACCGACCACCTCGTCGATCGCGTCGGCTGTTTCACCCCCAAGCGCATCGACCTGCCCGAACTCGGCCCCGGCGAGATCGGCTTCATCACCGCGCAGATCAAGGAAGTCGAACAGGCCAAGGTCGGCGACACCATCACCACGGTGAAGGGCGGCGCTACGCAGGCGCTGCCGGGCTACAAGGAAGTGCAGCCCGTGGTGTTCTGCGGCCTGTTCCCGGTCGATGCCAACGACTTCGAGAAGCTGCGCGAATCGATCGGCAAGCTGCGCCTCAACGACGCTTCGTTCTCCTTCGAGATGGAATCGAGCGCGGCGCTGGGCTTCGGCTTCCGCTGCGGGTTCCTTGGCCTGCTGCACCTGGAGATCATCCAGGAGCGCCTGAGCCGTGAGTACGACCTCGACCTGATCACCACGGCGCCTTCCGTGGTCTATCGCCTGACGATGACCGACGGTTCGATCAAGGAACTGCACAACCCCTCCGACATGCCCGATCCCGTGAAGATCGACTTCATGGAGGAGCCGTGGATCAAGGCGGTGATCTACACGCCTGACGAATACCTCGGCTCGATCCTCAAGCTGTGCCAGGATCGCCGCGGCATCCAGAAGGACCTCACCTACGTCGGCGGCCGTGCGCAGGTGACCTACGACTTGCCGCTGAACGAAGTGGTGTTCGACTTCTACGACCGCCTCAAGTCGATCAGCCGCGGCTACGCCAGCTTCGACTACGAGCAGACCGGGCTTCAGGAGGGTGACCTCGTGATGATGAACATCCTCGTCAACAACGAGCCGGTCGATGCGCTGTCGATGATCGTTCACCGCAGTCAGGCCGAGCCGCGCGGGCGCGCGCTGGTCGAGAGGCTGAAGGAACTGATCCCCCGTCATATGTTCAAGGTGCCGATCCAGGCCGCGATCGGCGCCAAGGTCATCGCGCGCGAGACGATCAGCGCCATGCGCAAGGACGTTACGGCCAAGTGCTATGGCGGCGACATCAGCCGCAAGAAGAAGCTCCTCGACAAGCAGAAGGAAGGCAAGAAGCGCATGCGCGAATATGGCAACGTCCAGATTCCGCAGGAAGCCTTCATTGCCGCGCTGCGCATGGGAGAGGAATAAGCTCCACTTGACGGAGAGGCCGCGAAAAGGCCCGGCAACCGCACCGGCGGTTGCCGGGCCTTTTCGCGTTGTTACCTCGGAACCCGATGTTTTTATGGTAAAATATTGACTAACTATGTTTATGATTGCGGCTGCGTAGTATCGTTGGTTAGTTTTAAGGCGGAGCCGGGTGGGTCGCTGGCAAAGTATGGCGGACAGAAATCTCAACGAGCATGGAGCGAATCGCGTGCAGGGCGCAGGGCTTCAGCATGTCTTCCCCGGACTGACCCCCAAGCAGCATGAAGTGCTGCGATTCGTATCCGAAAATCGGACCAGCAAGGAAATCGCCTGGGAACTGGGCATCTCCGAAAGCGCCGTGAACCAGCGGATCGAGGGCGTGCGTATCCGAGCCGGCTCTCCGCCGCGCGCCGAACTGGCGCGGACCTACAGGCAATATCTGCTGGATCAGGACGCACCCTGTAATCCAATACCAGATAAGATTCCTCAGGTTCCGGAAGTGCTGCCCGATGCATCAGTCAGGGCTCAGGACGAACCGGCGGCAAGCCTCGCTCTCTCGGATGCCATGACCTACACGGTCACGGCGCCCTGGCAGCGCGAGACTTACGGCCAGATCGTCCCGGAGGTGCTCGATGGGGCAAATGCCGGGCTAAGCCGGACAGCCGCCATGGTCGCCATCGCCGGGGGTATGCTTCTGGTGGCGATGGTGGGTCTTGGCGTCGTTCGTGCGCTGGCCGATCTGATCTGATCGGAACGGCCTTGTTCCAGCCTCCCCAAACCTGTGTTTGTGGCGCGTCCGCCGAGCCGGTCCCGCGTCAGGGGGAATATTGCCATGTCGATGACCATTGCTGCCGCTACCGCCCGGATCGCCCGCCAGCTTCCCGAGGCCGAACTTTCGCTCGACTCCGCGCTTCTCGCTTCTGCGCGGCTGATGGAATCGATGCTGCTGGCCCGTCAGGCGGACGGGGTGGAGACCTTCACTGGCCAGACCGCACTGATGCGCCTCGCCAAGGCTCAGCGTACGCTGATCGAAAGCCAGAACGACATGATCCGCGTCCATCAGGAACTGCGCGGTGTCGGTCTCGAAGTGAAGGCGATCACGGACGACGCAGGCACCTGCCCGAAGGAAAGCGGCCTCGCCGTGGCAGAGCCGATGCTCCGCAGCGCCTGATATCCCATGCCGTCCGGCCGGGAATGCGGAGGCGACATGCCTGAGCATTCCTGGCTGGAAATCCTGTGGTTTCACAAGGACAAGATTCAGCTTGCCGTCTATGCGCTGCTCTTCCTCTACTGCCTGGCGCGCAGGATGCCTGCGCCGGAGTGCGTCCTTTCGGGGGCGCTCTTCGGCATGGGGGCAATCGACAAGCTGCATCACCTTGCGATTGGCGGCTCGATCATCTGGCGTCATGCCAACGTCGGGCACTTGTGCATCGATGCGCTGGCGATGGCGGGCATGTACGTCGTCGCGCTTCATGCCAACCGGATATATCCGTTATGGATAGCTGGTGCGCAGATCATAGCGATGTTCGGGCATTTCTACCGTTTGGCGCTGGAGGAGATCAACACCTTCGCTTACGACGCCATGGCGGTGACGCCCTCCTACATCCAGTTCGTGGCGATGCTGCTGGGCGTGGTATGTCACATGTCGCGGCGCACGAGGCTGGGCAAGTATCCATCCTGGCGGCGCTCCTCGCTCCCTACGCTGGAGACGCCGGCGAGGATATTGCCGGGCGCCTGATCGGGCATTTCGGGTCGCTGCGTACGATCTATTCCGCATCGCTCGAATCCCTGCGGCAGGCCATGGGCGACGATGGCCCGTCCAGTGCCTGGCTCGCCGATGCGATCGTGGCGGCCCGCCGTCTTGCCGAAGCGGCTTCCCGCGAGGCGATGCGCGGCTTGCCACTGGATACCGGATCAGCCGAGTTCAGGCGCTACCTCGTCAATCGACTGGGTTGCCGGCGCGAGGAGTGCGTGCAGGTCTTCTATTTTAATGGCGAGGGCATCTACATCGCCGAAGACCTCTACACCGGCGGCAGACGGACAGAGTGCCTGATCCCGCTGCGCCGGACGGTCCGCCGCGCCTTCGATCTTGACGCCAGGCGCATCGTACTGGCGCATAATCACCCGTCTGGAGCAGCCCGTCCCAGCGCTGACGACATCGCCGCCACCGCCAGGTTCAGGCAAATCGTCGAGCCACTGGAGATACGGCTCGACGACCATTGCATCGTTGCTGGCAATGCGGTTGCCAGCATGAGGACCATGGGGATTTTCTAGTTCTTCAGGCGCAGGCTGACGAAGAGGGTGCGTCCCTGCTCGGGGTAGCCATCGACGGTGGTGTAGTTCTCGTCGAACAGGTTGCGTCCGCCGAGGCCCAGGGTGGCCCATTCGGTCACGTCGAAGTCCACGCGCAGGTTGGCCAGTGCATAATTGCCGGTCTGGTAGTAGCGCGTTCCCGCGGTGTTTACGGTCCAGCGCTTCGACGCGACGTCGAGGCTCGGCAGGATGCGCAGCGCCGGAATAGGCGACCACTCGGCCCAGACGAAGCCCGAATGTTCGGGCACGCCGGTGATGTGGAACGAGGCGATCCGCGACAGCGTGGGGTCGTTCAGCTTGCGATGCACCCAGCCGTAGTTGGCGCCGACACGCAGCGTCTCGGCGATCTGCGCGGTCGCGGAGATGTCGGCGCCGTAGTAATCGCCCGAGCCGACGTTGCGGCTCTGCGCGGTGGACTGGCCCTGGTAGATGAACGGGAACGAGACGATCGCGTCATCGACCTTGGCGTACCAGCCCGAAGCTTCGATGCGCAACGCTCCGAACTGGCGTGTGCCGCCCAGTTCGACTTGCGTGGCGCGTTCGGCCTTGAGGTCGGGGTTGGAGGTGGCGCCGCCGAAGCGGGTGCTGAAGCGCTCGAAGATGGTCGGGAAGCGCGCACGCGAGGAGACCGACAGGTGCACGGTGGTCGCCTCATCGGGCGTCCAGAGCAGTTGCCCTTGTGCATTCCACGCATCGCCGTTGCGCAGGTCGTAGTAGACGAAAGCGCCCGAGGTGTAGTCTTCGGCGCGGCGCAGGTCGCGCCAGTCGTAGCTGGCACCCACGACCAGTTCCAACTGCGGCGTCAGTTTGTAGCCGTTCTCGATCGCGGCGCTGTAGGTTTCTTCGATCGTGGTCTGCCAGGGTTCCCATATGCCGGAGGGGAAGCCCTGCTGGATTTCGCGGTGGCGGTCGTTGCGGTAATGGAACGAGACACTGAGCCGTTCGGCCTCGCTGGGGTTGAGGTCTAGTTGGGTGGAGCCGCCGTAGGCGCGGTCGCTATAGGCGCTGTTGAACGAACTGCCGCGCGTCTGGGTGTTCAGATTGGCATTGTCGAAGCTGTCGAGGCTGTTCTTGAAGGTGTTGTAATAGGCGCGCGTGCGCAGCGTCGCGATCTCGCCCAGTTGCGTGGTCGAGAGGAAGTAGACGTTCTGCAGGTTCCAGTATGGCCAGGTCCAGTAACGCAGACCGGTCAGGTCGGAGACGTGGAGAGGTGCGAGCTTCTCGCCCTCCTGCCGCGTAAAGCTGATCGCGTATTCATCGGTGGCGTTGGGGGTGAAGCCGATCTTGGCGTTTACGCGCCAGTCTTCCGAGCGGGACAGGTCACGTTCGCCGCCGTCTTCGTTGTGGGTGGCATCGAACTTGTTCGAAAGGTCCCAGTGATCGGTGAAGTTGCGCGCGTAGCTGGCCTGCGCGTACCACTTCTCCTGCCGCGTGCCGAGCGAGACGAAGCCGGTGTAGCCCGCATAGTCCACGTCGTTGTCGAGGTTCAGGCTGAAGCGCGCCTCGGCGTCGAATTCCTTCTGCGGCTTGCGGGTGACGAGGTTGACCGCGCCGCCCATCGCGCCCGGACCGTTGAGCACCGAGACATAACCCTTGGCGACCTGGATCTCGGCGACGTCGGGCGTCAGGAAGCGGCCATAGTCGAGGCGTCCGTCGGCGGGCAGGTAGACGCGGATGCCGTCGATCGACAACGGCACCTGGTAACGGTCGAAGCCGCGCACGTAGATCAGCCGCTCATTGCGCGAATTGCCCGAGAGGCCCGAGGTGACGCCGGGGATCAGCTTGACCGCTTCATCCAGAGTATCGCGCGAGAAATCGTAGATCGCCTCGGCATTGACGGTGGAGGCGGTAATGTCGCCGTTCCCCGTGCGCGGCGCGGTGACGACGATCTGGCCGAGACCGAAAGTATTGTCGGTGTCATCAGCGGCGAATGCGGGCGCTGCCACGCAGACCAGCGACGCGGCGAGCGCCGCGGTGATCGCATACTTCATATTATCCCCCTTGAACCTTCTGAAGATTCGCGCTTGGAACGAATCTGTATCCCGCCGTACATAATTACATCGGGCAGTACACAAATATATTCCATGAAACATAGAATGGGCACGGAGCCATGATCATGACACGCACCTTCGGCGCACTTCTTCTTGCGATCGCGGCGACAGGTTCCGCGCAGGCGGCCGAGCCGATGCCCGGGGCGATGACGGACCACGATCATGCCGCCTGCGCCGCGCCTGCTGCCGTTCCGGCCGATCTTGCGGGATGGAGTGCAGCGCATCGGCCGTTGAAGGCGGCGATCAAGGCAAGCGGCGCGGCCAAGGCCCTGCTGGAGCAGGGCGTAGCTGCCGATGCCGCGCTCGCGCCGACGCCGAAGGTCACGTACGTGATCGAGCCCGGAAAGCCGGGCGGTTCTGTCAGTTTTGGCGGGCTCTTTGCGTTCGACGTCGCTGCTGCCGGTCGCTACCGCGTGGCGCAGAGCGGGCGTTCATGGGTCGATGTGATCGTCGAGGGCAAGGCGGTGCCATCGGTAGCGCATGGTCATGGGCCGGATTGCTCGGGCATCGCCAAGATGGTCGAGTACGATCTTCCGGCTGGTCGCCATCTGCTGCAGATCGCGGCCAATGGCGAACAGGTGCTTACGGTGATGGTCGCTCCCGTCCGATGAGGCATACAGGGGGCTGGGCGCTGCTGCTGTCGAGCCTCGTCCTTGCGGCCGGGGCAGGGATAGCGCGCGACGGCCGGGGCAATCTCGATGCGCAAGTCGCGCTCGGACGGCGGCTGTTCCATGATGGCGATCTCTCGATCAACGGCACGCTGTCTTGCGCGACGTGCCACGATCCGCGCCACAGCTTTGCCGACGGCGTGCGCGCGCACCCGGGCGCGCATGGCGAGCCGGGCCTGCGCAACGTGCCGTCGCTGGTGAACGTCGGCAGCTTTTCGCCGCTGACCTGGGGCAATCCCTCGCTGGCCACGCTCGAGCAGCAGGCGCTGGTGCCGATTGCCGGCGAAGACCCGGTCGAAATGGGCATGAAGGGGCAGGAAGCCGAACTGACGCGCCGCCTCTCGGCCAGTCCCTGCTATCGCAAGCTGTTCAAGGCTGCCTTCCCGGTGACGCGCGGGCGGATTGACTTTACCTCGGTATCGGCCGCGCTGGCAGCGTTTCAGCGCACGATCGTCAGCCACGAGACCGACTGGGACCATGCTGCCGCAGGAGGTCCGGTGCTGAACGAAGCAGCCGCGCGCGGAGAGGCGCTGTTTCGCGGGAAAGGCGAGTGCGCCGGGTGCCACTCGGGCCGCGAGTTCACCGACCTTGCCTTCCATCGGTTGCCGGGAGCGCCGGCAGATCCTTCGAACGGCGACTTCGGCCTTGCGCGTGCCACTGGCCGGGTGGAGGATCGCGGGAAGTTCCGCACGCCCTCGCTGCGCAATGTCGCTCTGACCGCGCCCTATCTCCATGACGGCAGCGCGGACACCATGACCGAAGCCATCGCGCGCCATGGCACGACGCTGTCACCCGTGGAGACGACGGACATCGAAGCGTTCCTCAATGCCCTGACTGACACAGCGGTGGGCGCCGACCCGCGCTACACCCGGCCGGGCAAGGCTTGTGAGGCGTCCTGATCGGTCAGGCGACGACGCAGCGATTACGCCCCCCGCGCTTGGCCTCGTAAAGCGGACCATCGGCGCGGGCGATCCATTCCTCGGCGACAGTCACGCTGTGGTCGAGCGTAGCGATGCCGAAGCTGGCGGTGACTGCGATCGTCCGCGTCGGGGCGACCACGATAGGGCGCGCCTCGATCGCGGCGCGGAACCGTTCGGCGGCGGCAAGCGCTTCGCCCACGCCGGTTTCCGGCAGCATCATGGCGAATTCCTCTCCGCCGAGACGGCCTAACACATCGGCGGAGCGGCCCGCCGCGCCCAGCGTCGCGGCAAGATCGCGCAGGACGGCGTCTCCGGCGGGATGGCCCCAGGTGTCGTTGACGGACTTGAAGTGATCGACGTCGATCAGCACCAGCGAAGCAGCGCGGCCGTAGCGATGGCACCGCGCGATCTCCTGGTTCGCCTTCTCGATGAAGCCGCGCCGGGTGAGGGCGCCGGTCAACTGGTCGCGCTCGGCGATGCGGCGCAGTTCCATCTCGTTGACGACGATCCGGGCGAAGTTGCGCAGGATGTCGAGTTCGCCGTCGGTGAATTCGCGGGTCTTGGTATCGACCGCGCACAGTGCGCCGACATTGTAGCCGTCGGACGTCACAAGCGGCACGCCCGCATAGGCGCGCACGTGCGGGTCCTGCAGCACTGCGGGGTAGTCGGCAACGCGCGGGTCCTGCGTGGCGTCGGGGATGAGCAAGGGGGCGTGCTGCTGGATGGCGTAGGCGCAGAACGATTCGCTGCGCGGGGTCTCGGTGGCGTCGATGCCCTCGATCGCCTTGAACCACTGGCGGTCCTTGTCCACCAGCGTGACGGCGGAGATCGGCACGCCCAGCACCGTGCGCACGAGGTTCACGACATTGTCGAACGCCTCTTCGCGCGGCGTATCGAGAATGGCGAGGCGTTGCAGGGCGGCGAGGCGGGCGGGTTCGTCGGCCAGGGCGGTCTGGGCATGCATCCGGCAAGTACTCGTGCGGCGCGCCGAGGTCCTAGGCGCAGGGGCAAGGGTTAGATCCTCGGCTATTTACATAGTCGATAGTTAATGAACTCGGAACGACTGCAACCCTGCGTCGCCTGCCGCATTGCAGCAAGCAACCATTTGACAATACGCGTCCTGACACGAAAGTGTCGCCTATTGCGCACATGCCTGTTGCCGTATCATTGGAGACCCCGTCCTTGACCCAGATCGTCACAGTTTCGACCACCCCGTTCGACGGTCAGGCGCCCGGCACTTCGGGCCTGCGCAAGAAGGTGAAGGTCTTCCAGCAGCCGGGCTATGCCGAGAACTTCATTCAGTCGGTATTCGACGTCGTCGAGCCGCAGCCCGGCGCGGTGCTGGTGATAGGTGGTGACGGACGCTACCACAACCGCACGGTGATCCAGCAGGCGATCCGCATGGCGGCCGCCAACGGTTATGCCCGCGTGCTGGTGGGGCAGGGCGGCATCCTCTCCACCCCGGCCGCGAGCCATGTGATCCGCAAGTACGGCGCCAGCGGCGGGCTGGTGCTCTCGGCCAGCCACAACCCCGGGGGGCCGGACGAGGACTTCGGCATCAAGTACAACATCGCCAATGGCGGCCCCGCGCCCGAGAACGTCACCGGCGCGGTGCTGGATCGCACGAAGACGATCGATCGCTGGCTGACGGTGGAGGCGCCCGACATCGACCTCGACGCCATCGGCGAAGTACAGGTGGGCGGTATGACCGTGCAGGTGCTCGACCCGGTTGCCGACTACGCCGATCTCATGGAGGAACTGTTCGACTTCGACGCGATCCGCAAGATCGTCGCCTCGGGCTTCACGATGCGCATGGATTCGATGAGCGCGGTGACTGGGCCCTATGCGGTCGAGATCCTGGAGCGCCGCCTCGGCTTTGCGCCCGGCACCGTCGTCAACGGCGTACCGCTCGAGGACTTCGGCGGGCATCATCCCGACCCCAACCTGATCCATGCCAAGGACCTCTACGACCTGATGATGTCCGAGGATGCACCCGATCTCGGCGCGGCGTCGGATGGGGACGGGGATCGCAACCTCATCATCGGGCGCGGACGCTTCATCACGCCTTCGGACTCGCTGGCGATGCTGGCGGCCAACATCGAGATCGCCCCGGCTTATCGCGGGCGGCTGGCGGGCATCGCCCGTTCGATGCCGACCAGCGGCGCGGCGGACCGCGTGGCCGAAGGGCTGGGCGTGCCGGTCTTCGAGACGCCGACTGGCTGGAAGTTCTTCGGCAACCTGCTCGACGCAGGCAAGGTCACGATCTGCGGCGAGGAAAGCGCGGGCACCGGCTCCGACCACGTGCGCGAGAAGGACGGGCTCTGGGCCGTTCTGCTCTGGCTCAACATCCTTGCGGTGCGCGGCATCAGCGTGGACGATCTCGCGCGGGAGCACTGGGCGCGTTACGGTCGCAACTACTACGCGCGCCACGACTTCGAGGGCATCGCCACCGAGGGCGCGAATGCGCTGATGGAGGGGCTCAAGGCGCAATTGGATACGCTGCCGGGCGCTGTTTTCGGGCCGTTGACGGTCAGCCATGCGGACAGCTTCTCTTATACCGATCCCGTCGATGGTTCGGTCAGTGCGAACCAGGGCATCCGCGTGCTGTTCGAGGACGGCAGCCGCATCGTCTTCCGCCTTTCCGGCACCGGCACGCAGGGCGCGACCTTGCGCGTGTACCTCGAACGTTACGAGCCGCGCTTTGGCGATCTCGACGCGGAGACTTCGGTGATGCTGGAGCACCAGATCGCCGCTGCCGAAGCGATCGCCGGGATTGCGGCGCATACGGGGCGGATGGCGCCGGATGTGATTACCTGACACATACGTCGTCCCGGACTTGATCCGGGACCGGTGGCTGTCTTTAGGCATACCTTGGAGGCGCGCTTGAAAGTAGGCTGTTCATGGCCAGCGGTCCCGGATCAAGTCCGGGGCGACGATACGCTCAGGCGATGAATTGGATATGATGATCTCACGAATTGGCTGAATATCGCCGATTTCCTGAAGGTCTACGTCCACTAGTGTATACATTGTTCTTGCGGACGCTCTCTACCCCCTTCATCACCGGGGGAGGAGAGGCACCCCGCATGAGCAAGCATATCCATCTGGTCAGCTTCCTGATCAATTCGCCCATCAATCACACCGTGCTGAGCTGGGCGCAGCCGGGCGACAACCGGCTTGACGCGCTGCATGACCTCGCGGCGTGGCAGGACCTTGCGCGGACGCTGGAGCGCGGTCGCTTCGACGGCATGTTCTTCGCCGACACGCCAGGCGTCTTCGACCGCTACCGCGACAGCCACGAGGATGCGGTGAAGTACGGCGTATGCTGGCCTTCGCTCGACCCGGTGGTGCTGCTCTCGGCCCTCGCGGCGGTGACCACGCACCTGGGGCTGGCGACGACGATGTCGACCAGCGCCTATCAGCCATGGACCATCGTGCGGCAACTGGGCACCCTCGATTACCTCTCCGGCGGGCGGATCGGCTGGAACATCGTCACCGGCCACTTGCGCGGCGAGCATCGGGCGCTTGGCCTGCAGCAACTGGACCACGATCGCCGCTACGACCGCGCCGACGAATACATGGAGGTCTGCTACAAGCTGTGGAACTCGGTGAAGCCGGGCGCGATCCTTGCCGACCGGGAGGCGGGGCTGTTCGCCGACCCCGCGAAGGTGGAATTCATCGACCACGCGGGCGAGTTCTTCTCCTGCCAGACTGTCGCGCCGGTGCCGCCTTCGCCGCAGGGGCACCCGGTGCTGTTCCAGGCAGGCAGTTCCGGGCGCGGGCAGCAGTTCGCGGTCAGCCACGCCGACGTCGTCTTCTCGATCCAGCCCAATGTCGCGGGGATGAAGCGCTTCATGACCAATCTGGCCGAGGCCGCGCAGGCTGCGGGCAAGGCGACGCCCGGCGTCAGCTTCGGCATTCAGCCTATCGTAGGCGGCACTGAGGAGGAAGCGAAGCGCAAGCTGGCGGACCTTGTCGAAAAGCTGCCGATCGACGGCTGCCTCGCGCGGCTCTCCGGCACGATGGGCGTGGATTTCGCCGGGATGGACCTCGACCAGCCGCTCGCCGAGATCGAGACGCAGGCATCGCAGGGACTGATGAAGGCCTTCGCCAACATCGAGGGCGATAAGCCCCTGACCTTGCGCGAAGTCGCGATCCGCTGGGGTCTCGCGGTAGGCAAGCCGCAGATCGTCGGCACGCCCGAGCAGGTTGCCGCCGAAATGGAGCGCATCTGGCGCGAAACCGGCTGCTACGGCTACAACGTGACGCCGACGGTGATGGCCAGTTCGGTCACCGATTTCGTCGATCAGGTCGTGCCGATCCTCCAGAAGAATGGCGTCTACCGGACCGAATACGAAGGCACGACATTCCGCGAAAACCTGGGACTGTAATGGGTGGGATTGCGAAGAAGGCCCACAATATCGCGCAAGTTCGGGCACTGGCGAAGCGCCGCCTGCCGCGCGCAATCTGGGAGTTCATCGAGCGCGGGACCGAGGACGACCTGCTGATCCAGCGCAACGTTGCCGCGTTGCAGGCGGTGCAGTTTCTGCCACGGACATTGCGCGACGTGGCTGAACGCTCCGCCGGGATCGAGCTTTTTGGCCGCCGTCAGCCGCTGCCTTTGGTGATCGCGCCGACGGGTGTATCCGATCTGCTCTGGCACCGGGGCGAGCGAGCGATTGCGCGCGCGGCGGCCTCGGCGGGCATACCCTTTACCCAGACCACAAGCTCGACGACCAGCTTTGCCGAGATAGCGAAGTGCGCCACCGCCGGGCACTGGATGCAGATGTACCTCTGGGAGCGGCGCGACCTGTCCTGGCAGGTGGTCGATACCGCGCGAGAGAACGGCGCGGAAGTTCTGGTGCTGACGGTCGACACGCCGATGTGGCCGCTGCGCGAATTCAACAAGCGCGCGGGTATGTCCAATCCGATCCGCCCGAATGCGACGCTGGTATCGGATTTCCTGAAGCGGCCTTCGTGGTTCGCCTCGGTGATCTGCCGTTACTATCTCGAAGGCGGGTTGCCGCAGTTCGCCAATTATCCGCGCGAGGTCGGCGGCAAGCTGACCGGCACTGTCAGCCGTGTGGCGAATTCCGCTTCGGTTTGCTGGCGCGACGTTGCCGAATTGCGCCGCCGCTGGCCGGGCAAGCTGGTCGTGAAGGGTGTGCTCAGTGCCGAGGATGCCCGCATCGCGCTCGATCACGGCGTGGACGGCATTGCGGTGTCGAACCATGGCGGGCGCAATTTTGACAGCTCGCCTCCTGCCATCGACGTGCTGGCGGGGATCGTCGATGCCGTGGGAGATCGCACCACCATCCTGTTCGACAGCGGCGTGCGGCGCGGGGCGGACGTGATCAAGGCGCTGGCGATCGGCGCGAAGGCGGTGCTGGTGGGCCGCGCGACGCTCTATGGCTGCGCGGCGGGGGGAGAGCACGGCGCGCGCCACGCGATCGACCTGCTTGCCAATGAGATCGACGTGGCGATGGCGATGGTCGGCGTGACCCGGCTGGAGGAACTGGACCGCAGTTACCTGATGCCAGGAACGTTCAGGGGTTAGGCTACCCCCTTGCGGGCATCGTCTAGTGCCTGAACCCGCGCGGCTGTCGCCGGGTCCTGCAGCAGTTCCGACAGCGGCGCGTTCAGGCGGCGTCGCCAGTTGGGGTGCTCGGTGATGGTGCCGGGCAGGTTCGGCTGTTCGGGTTCCGCCAGAAGGTCCTCCAGCGGCGCGATCGCAAGGCCGCAAGGGGTGCTGCCGATATGGCGCAAGGCGGCCTCCACCACGGGAGCGGGATCGTCCGGGGCAGGGCGCGGCGCGGCGTCGCGGGTCAGCGAGGCCCAGAGCAACCCGCGATCCCACGCGCGACGGGCTTCGGCTTCATCCATGGTGGTGCCTTCGGGCAGGCGGCCGAGGCGCTGCGCCCATTGCAGATCGCGCCCGCCCCACCAACCTGCGACCGTGGGCGTATCATGCGTGCCGGTCATCGCGGCGGCCTGCGCATCGTAGTCCGCCGCGCCGATGAAGCCGTCGTCGGCCGCGCGTTCGAACCACAGGACGCGCATGCCCAGCATCCCGCGCTCGGTGATTGCCGAGCCGAAGCCATGCGGCATCGTACCCAGATCCTCCGCGACGATGAGTGCGCCCGCCAGATGCGCCTCCAGCGCGACGAGGCGGATGAGGTCGGCGAAGGGGTAATGCAGGTAGGCCCCCGCGCTGGACGGCTGACCTTCCGGCACGACCCATAGCCGGGCGAGACCGAACGCGTGGTCGATGCGCAGCGCGCCAGCCGTGGAAAGCGCGGCGCGGATCGTCGCGATCCACGGCGCATAGCCGCTGCGCGCCAGCCCGCGCGGCGAGAAGCCGGTGAGCATCCAGTTCTGCCCCAGCGGCCCGAGCGGATCGGGCGGCGCGCCGATCGTCAGGCCCTGCAGCAAGGTGTCGCCCATGGACCAGGCATCCGCGCCGCCGGTATGGACGCCGACAGCAAGGTCCGCCAGCAATCCCACCGCCATGCCCGCAGCCTGGGCGCGGCGCTGGACTTCGCGAAGGCTCTCGCGCGCAAGCCACTGGGTGAAGAGGTGGAATTCCACTTCGGCCGCGTTGTCTCGGGCGAAAACGGCCACGGCCTCGCCGTCGGGATCGTGGAATGCGGGCGGCCAGTCCTTCCAGCCTTTCGCGCCCTTGCTGCGGAAATGCACGTCGAGCGCATCGTAGAGCGCCTGTCGCCGCAGGCCCTCGCCATGCGGCGCGTTGTCGTGAGCGATCCGCTCGCGGGTCGGCGCGTCGAGACCGGCAAAAGCCGCACGCATCCGGGCGAGGCGGGCGGGCAGCGCCGCTTCCCAGTCGATCAACGGGCCGTCGCCACCGGCATCGTCGGGCAGCGGCGGTAGCCCCAGCAGCGCGGGATCACCCATGGCACCGTTCAGATAGAGGCGGCTCGAGGGCGAATAGGGGCTGAAATCGTGCCCGTAGCCTGCGAACAGTGCATGGACCGGGTTGATCGCGATGGCGTCGGCCCCGCGTGCGGCGAAGACTTCGGCGGCTTCGGCCAGTTCCCCAAACGTGCCGAAAGCACGGGGCTGCTTGCCGCGCAGGGCCGGGATCTGGATGGCTGGACCCCATATGCGTCCCTTGCCCAGCGATGCGACCGTCGGGCACGACGTCGGCGCGACCGCCAGCGTCAGGGCATGGCCGTTCACGGTCAGCGGGTAGTAGCCCGGCGTGTCGATCGCGGGAAGCGTCCAGCGCGCGGTGTCCAGAGGCTGCGTCGAGCCGTCCGGCAGGGTGAGTTGAGCACCGGCGAGGCTTGTCGGCAACGACGTTTCCTTGCCGACGTCGGTGACGATCATCGCCGGAGGTGCTGTCATCTCGGCTTCGACCCGAGCGAGGCTAGCGGCGATCTGCTCGGGCGTTGCCGCCGGGAAGCCGAGCGCCAGGGCTATCGTGCGCAGCGAGGCGTCGGTTACGACCTGCTCCCTGCCGTCGACGTCCCACCAGATACGCTGCAGTCCGATCGCTTCGGCAAGTGCGTGCAATTCCTGCATCCGTCGGGAGGCTCCTCGCTGATGGGGCGAAGGCTAGCGCCTGCGCGGGGCGGCGGCAATCTCGCCTTTGCGCGCGTCCCATGCGATCAGCGCCGCCAGCACGACCGCGACGAGGGCGTAGCGGCCACGGAAGGGAACGTTAAGGATCGGGTATTGTGCCAGCAGGTGCGGCGGGTCGGTCCAAGCCGGGATCACCAGCGCCATCCAGCAGGCGAGCACCATCGGTGTGCGCAGCGGGTTAGGGTTGCCCAGCGTCTGCGCGACGGCGGCGAGGATCACCGGGAAGATCAGCGCATAGTGATAGCCCCAGGCATTGGGCGCAGCGACCAGCGAGGCGCAGAGCAGCAGGTTCAGGCTGTCCAGCGGACGGCTTTCGCGCGTGATCGCTTGATGCGCCATGGCCGCAAGGATGCCGAAGGCCAGCAGCGCCTTGGAGGCAAGCTGAATGGTCTGAGGGATCGGTACGAAATGCAGCACCGGCTGTCCTCCGCCCGCTTCGATATGCGTGGCGATGCCGGCCAGCGACTGCGCAACACCGGGCATCGTGTAGCCCTGCGCATGAGGCAGGAGTTCCAGGAAATACTGCGCGTAGAGCCCCGGCGCGGCCCAGAGCAGCCCCAGCAAGGCGATTGCCGCGCTGGCGATCACGGTGGCGAGGGCGGCGCGCCACTTGCGCGGCGTCAGGAACAGCGCAGGGACGAGGCCGGGGTAGATCTTGAGCCAGAACCCCAGGGCGATGGCGATACCTGCGCCTGAGGCACGTCCGCGCGCGGCGCAGTACATGCCCGCGACTGCCGCCCCCATCAGCAGGATGTTGACTTGCCCCGCCGCCAGCGAAGTCCCGATCGGGGCGATCGCCAGCGCGCCGAGAAGCGCGGCTGCAATGGCAAGACGCGGGCCGCCAGCCAGCCGCACCGCCATCCACGCGGCCATCGCCAGTACCGTGAGACACAGCGCGGTGTGGATGAGGAACGCCGTGTCGATCGGCAGGCGTGAGAGCAGGTTGAAGTAGACCAGCGAGGGTGGCGGATAGACGAAGCCGCTGACGAACTCGCCGTTGTGGCAGATGTCATAAGGTGTCGAGAGGTTGGCCGCGCCGCACATGTAGGTTCGGAAATCAAGCGTCAGGGCCGCCTTGCCGGCACCTTCGCGCAGCACCGCGACGAACTCCATCACGTGATGGGCGATAAGCAGTCCGCTCAGCGCGATCAGCCCGAGGGGGAGCCATCGGGCGGGCAATGTTGCGCCGGTCTCGTTCACGTCACCTCCTCCATGGTCTGAAAGCGGAATAGCGACGGGTGGTTACGTCGAGGTGAAGAGAACTTGTCCCGCTTCATCCTCAGGTTCTGAGTATGGTATCCCGCCTTTATCCACAGGCTTGCCCACGTCCGGCGAGAGCGGGTAGGGCGGCGCCATGGATATCGATCGCTACCTCGCTCGCATCGGCCTTGCCCACGTACCTTCGGCGGATCCGGAAGGACTCGCCGCGATGCAGCGCGCGCATCGGCAGGCGATCGGCTTCGAGAACCTCGATATTCCGCTAGGGAACGGCATTCGCATCGATTCCGGCAGCGTGTTCGACAAGCTCGTGGTGCAGCGGCGCGGTGGCTACTGTTTCGAGCAGAACCGGCTCTATGGCGATGCGCTGATGGCTCTGGGCATGGTGAACCGGCCGCTTCTTGCGCGCGTGCGCATGGGGCTGGCCGAAGATGCGCCTCTGCCGCCGCGTACGCATGTGCTACTGCTCGTCCGGGCCGAGCCGGGGCGGGCGTGGATCGCCGATGCGGGGTTTGGAGGCAGCTTCGTGCCGCCTCTCCCGCTGGAGGACGGCGCCGAGGCGCAGACGAGCGACGGCGCGGCGCACCGCTTGCGGCGGATCGGGACGATAGGGGCAGAGGGCGGCGAATGGCTGCTCGAACGCGCCGGGCCGGTCGAGGCGACCGACGGCCGCCCGGCACCGCACGGCGAATGGCAGCCGCAGTATGTTTTCGACCTTGCCGAAGTGGTTTCGGACGACCTGGAGATGGCCAACCACTGGACTTCCACCCGGCCCGGCACGCGATTCACCACGCTGCACGTCGCGAGCGTGGTACTGCCTGACGGTTTCGCGGCGCTGAGCGAGCGGACTTTGCGCGTCCATCGCGGCGGGACGACGGATACGCGCGAGATCATCGACGCCGCCGACTACGCGGTGGCCTTGCGCGAACTCTTCGGTATTGCGCTGAGCGAGAAGGAAGCTGCGAGACTTCCCTTGTTCAACTGATGCAGTTCGGCTCTGGCCGAGCGCCCTCTAGCTTTCCAGCAGGCGCGGCATCAGTTCGACGAAGTTGCAGGGGCGGTTGCGGCTGTCGAGTTGCTCGGCGAGAATGCCGTCCCAGCCGTCCTTCACCGCACCGTTCGAACCGGGCAGGGCGAACAGGTAGGTGCCGCGCGCCACGACCGCCATCGCGCGGCTCTGCACGGTGGACGTGCCGATGGTCTTGTAGCTGAGCCAGCGGAACAGCTCGCCGAAGCCGGGGATTTCGCGCCCGCCCAATTTGCCGAGCGCCTCAGGGGTCACGTCGCGGCCCGTCAGGCCGGTGCCGCCGGTGGAGATGATCGCATCGACCTCCGGGTCGTCGATCCATGTGTTCAGCAGCGCCGCGATTCCCTGCGCATCGTCGCGCTCGATCGCGCGGCGGGTCAGCGCGTGGCCCGCGCCGACGATGCGTGCGGCAAGGATGTCGCCGGAGGTGTCGTTTTCGGCGGTACGGGTATCGGAAACGGTCAGCAGGGCGATATTGATCGGCTTGAAAATACGCTCAGGGTCGATGGCCACGCACGATCGCTCCATTGGGGTTCATCCGCACGCCTTCCGATCCAGCGAGGCCGGGGAAGGTCGGCCACATGCCCTGCACCAGTTCCATGCGGCTCTCCGAAGCGCCGCCCGCCTGACGCTCGTACATCCAGTAATTGCGCATCACAATGTTCACGTAGCCGCGCGTTTCCCAATAGGGCAGCGATTCGATCCACAGCAGCGGGTCGCCCTGGCAGTTCACTTCGGTCGCCCAGCGGCGCACCGGCACCGGCCCGGCGTTGTAGGCGGCCATGACCTTGGGCAGCAGGCCCTGCGTGCCCGGATCGTTTTTCAGCGTTTCGAGGTGGCGCTGGCCGAAGGCGAGGTTGACCTCGGGTTTGTTGAGATCGGAAGCATTGCCGTTGTAGCCCAGAGATCCGGCGTGATCCTGCGCGGCGGCGGGCATGATCTGCATCAGGCCGCGCGCGCCAGCGGGGCTGACGGCTCCCGCGCGGAATACCGATTCTTGCAGCGTATGCGCGTAGACCAGCGCGGGATCGACCTTCCAGCCGCCCACGGGGGTCCATTTGGGCGTGGGGAAGCGCGTCGCGGGTTCGGGCTTGCCGCCGTACGGCGCGTTGTAGGCCATCCACAGCTGGGTGCCGGGCAGGCCGAGATCGCGCGCGAGGCGGGTCAGCGGGGCATATTGCGAGGCATCGCCGATGCGGGCCTGATGGCGCAGCACTTCGTCGGCAAGGCCGTCCTTGCCGATCTCCGCCAGTTCGACGGCGGTGCGGACATTGGGGCTGGCGCGCAGGGCCTGCCAGTCGGCCTGCGTAAAGTCAGCGGCGGCGTGCTGCTCGGGCAGCTTGAGGCCGAGCTGCTCGGCGGCCAGCATCCCGTATAGCGTCTCGTCGCGCGCGGCGGCAAGGCGCAGCGCGGCGCTCGCCTGCTCGGGCTTGCGGCAGCGCACCAGCGATCGGCTGTTCCAGTAATGCGAGGCGGCGGTCAGTTCGGCATTGTCGGACGAGCGTGCGGCCTTGGCGAAAGCATCGGCAGCACCGTCGCAGTCGCCCAGACGCCATGCGGCGAGCCCGGCAGTCCACCATGCCTCGCCCACCCACGGGCCTTGCCCCAGCGCGGCGATCTGCGCCATCTGGTATGCATTGGCATCCTGGTTCTCGATGTAGAAGCTCCACGCCACCTTCTGGCGCCACTCGGCCTGCGAGGAGGGCGAGAGGTTGGCGTCGATCCCGTCGAGCAGCAGGCGCGCGCCCATCGGATCGTCGTTCTTGATGCGGTCGTTGATGCCGTTCGCGATCCCGGCGGGCATCGTGCCGTCGTCGATCGAGGAGGGGCGAACCCGCTTGGCGATGGTCGGCAGGCGCGCGAAGCTCTGTTCGGCTGGGAGCGAGGGGAGGCCGACGGCGCCGCGCTTGAGCGCGAGGCGGCTGATCTGGTCGGCGCCGGGCAGTTCGGTGCCCTGCGAAAGCCATGTCTGCAGGTCGTTCAGCTGGATCTTGGGCGATCCGGACGCGAGGTAGTATTCTGCGCGGGCCTGCTGGTGTAGCGGGCCATCGGGGCGGTCGGCCAGCATCTTCTGGACGGTGGCCCAGTCCTTCGCGTCGATCGCGTCGAACATCGACTTGTAATAGGTTCGATCGTCCTGGCTGAGCAGCGAAGGGACGGCGGTACGGTCGGCGCGGGTGCGGAAGTAGTCCACAGCAGCGCTGTTGGCGAAGGCCGGTGCTGCCGATGCGCAGGCGGCGATACACGCGCCCGCAAACAGTCCGGCCCTGATAAATCGTTTCAAAGGTATTCCCCGCGATCCTGTGCGATTCGCCTGCTCCGGCTGACCGATGGCCGCATCTCTCAGGACGCGGTCCAATCCAGCCAGGCCCTCCAGAGCACCGGCTTTGCACGCGGCTGCGCGAGCAAGGCAGGCAGCGCCCAGGAGGCGAGCAGGGGTATCGATCCCCCTTCATGATCGAAAGTCCTTAACATGGCAGGACGATGCGGCGATTCGTGGCCGATTAGCGGCAGGACGTTTCCACCAAGGACAAACAGCCTTTTTGGAGCCACCAGAGCGACGTGATGCCGCAGAACCTGCCCGATTCCGCGCTCGCTCATCGCGGCCCAATCTGCGCCCGGTGTGTGGCGGGGCAGGGCGCTGGCAAGGTAAACGTCGTCGCGGCTCGTGCCGAACGCGGTAAGGATGGCGTCCAGCAGCTTGCCATGTTGGCCGGAGAGCAGCGTTTCGCTGTCCTCGGCCTCGGGTTCCTCGACAACGATCATCAGTTCGGCACCGGCCTTGCCCTGCGGCGCGACGCGCGCGGCGGGGCCGCCTTCGCACAGCAGCGGTTCGCTCAGCCACCACGGTGCGAAAGCCGCGAGGTCGGCGGGCAGGCTGGCGGGATCGAGCTTGGCGGGCGGCGGCGGGGCATCCGGATCGGGCTTCGGATCGGGGCGGCGGCGCGGCGGCGGGGCGCCTTCCAGTTCGGGCGGGGCGAGCCATTCGACCGGCTCGTCGAGAAAGTCGCAGTCCACCCCTGCGTCCCGCCACCAGTCGAGCGCACCTGTGATATCGTCCAGAAATTGCGGATTTGGCGGTTGATCCATCGCGCGGGTCTTGACCTTATGCGCGGGAGCAATCAAGGCATTCGTGAATTTAATCGCTCGACTAAACACGAAAAGAATGCACGGGGCTACCATGATCGAACGCGAAGAGATGCCTTACGACGTTGTCGTCGTCGGCGGTGGACCTGCCGGTCTGGCGACCGCGATCCGCCTCAAGCAGGTGGACCCGGAACTGCAGGTCTGCGTGCTGGAGAAGGGCTCGGAGATCGGCGCGCACATCCTTTCGGGCGCGACGATCGACCCCAAGGCGCTCGACGAACTGCTGCCGACCTGGCGCGAAGACGGCTGCCCGCTGGCCGAAACCCCGGTCACCGACAACTGGCACTGGCACCTGACGAAGAAGGGCAAGTTTGCCCTTCCGCATATCATCCAGCCGCCCTTCATGTCGAACAAGGGCAACTACACCGGCTCGCTGGGCAACTTGTGCCGCTGGCTGGCCGAACAGGCCGAGGCGCTGGAGATCGAGATCTTCCCGGGCTTCCCCGCCGCCGAGATCCTTTATGACGATGCGGGCGCCGTGATCGGCGTGCAGACCGGCGATATGGGCGTCGATCGCGAAGGCAATCCCAAGGGCGACTTCCAGCCGGGCATGAATCTGCTCGGCAAGTACACCGTGTTCTGCGAAGGCGCGCGCGGCCACCTGACCAAGCGCCTCAAGGCCAAGTACGACCTCGAAGCCAATTGCGAGCCGCAGATCTACGGCATCGGCATCAAGGAACTGTGGGACATCCCGGCGGACAAGCACGTCCCCGGCCGCGTGATCCACACCCAGGGCTGGCCGATGAGCGAGAACGACGCCTGGGGCGGCGGCTTCCTCTATCATCAGGCCAACAACCAGGTGGCGCTCGGCTTCGTGACGGCGCTCGATTACAAGAACCCGTACATCTACCCGTTCGAGGAATTCCAGCGCTGGAAGCAGCACCCGGAAATCCGCGCGATCCTGGAAGGCGGCAAGCGCGTCGCTTACGGTGCGCGTGCGATCAACGAGGGTGGCTGGCAGTCGGTGCCGCAACTGGCGTTTCCCGGCGGCGTGCTGGCGGGCTGTTCGGCGGGCTTCGTCAACGTGCCGCGCATCAAGGGCACCCACACCGCGATGAAGAGCGGCATGCTCGCCGCCGAATCGATCGCCGCCGCCATCAAGGCGGGCCGTGAGCAGGACACCCTGCAGGAATACGATACCGCCGTTCGCGAAAGCTGGATCGCCAAGGAACTCAAGCTCGTCCAGAACGCCGAGCCGATGGTGGCGAAGTGGGGCGGCGAGCTGGGAACGATCCTGGCCGGCGCCGACATGTGGCTGCGCACGCTGTTCGGCTTCGGCCTCGCCAAGCCGATGAAGCATCACACCGATGCGTCGGAAACCCAGCGCGCGGACCTGTACAAGCCGATCGCCTACCCCAAGCCGGACGGCGTCATCAGCTTCGATCGCCTGACCAGCGTTTCGTACTCCTTCACCAACCACGAGGAAGACCAGCCGGTCCACCTCAAGCTGAAGGATCCCAGCATCCCGACCGCAGTGAACCTGCCGGTCTATGCGGGGCCTGAGGCGCGTTACTGCCCGGCGGGGGTCTACGAGTTCCTCGATGCGGGCGATGGTCCCAAGCTGCAGATCAACGCGCAGAACTGCGTCCACTGCAAGACCTGCGACATCAAGGATCCGACGCAGAACATCGAATGGGTGACGCCCGAAGGCGGCGGCGGCCCGAACTATCCGAACATGTAAATCCTCCCCGAAACGGGGAGGGGGACCATGCGAAGCATGGTGGAGGGGCACAGGCGGCTTACGTGACGCGAATTTAACGCGCCACTCTGCCGCCGCCCCGATAACCTTCGCGCATGATCACCGGCCCGCGCCGCAGCGTAAAACTCGCCCGCAAGCTGCGCAGCGAGATGGCACTGCCCGAAGTCCTGCTCTGGCGTGAACTGCGCAAGCGCCCGGCAGACTTCAAGCTCCGCCGCCAGCATCCGGCGGGAAACTTCATCCTCGATTTCTACTGCGCCGCTGCTTCGCTCGCCATCGAGGTTGACGGTTTCGCGCACGACTCTATGCGCGCAGCAGACCGGGACGCGGCCCGCTCGCACTTCCTGCGCTCGCAAGGAGTGGCGACGCTGCGGGTTACCGCGAAGGTCGTGCTGGAGGACGTGAACGTGGCGG
>NZ_ALVC01000214.1:0-10058 GCF_000293195.2 Sphingomonas sp. LH128 | reverse complement strand
TCGATCTCGTCGAGCAGGAACAGCGGGTTGGACTTGCCCGCCTTGCGCAGGTTGGTCACGATCTTGCCCGGCAGCGAGCCGATGTAGGTGCGGCGGTGGCCGCGAATCTCGGCCTCGTCGCGCACGCCGCCCAGCGACTGGCGGATGAACTCGCGCCCCGTCGCCTTGGCGATCGACTTGCCCAGCGAGGTCTTGCCCACGCCCGGCGGGCCGACGAGGCACAGGATCGGCCCCTTCAACTTGTTGGTCCGTGCCTGCACCGCGAGGTACTCGACGATGCGGTCCTTGACCTTGTCGAGCGCGTAATGATCGGCGTCGAGGATTTCCTGCGCCGAGGAAATGTCGCGCTTGAGCTTGCTCTTCTTGCCCCAGGGCAGGCCCAGCAGCACGTCGAGGTAGTTGCGGATGACGGTTGCCTCGGCGCTCATCGGCTGCATCGACTTGAGCTTCTTCAGCTCGCCGACGGCCTTTTCCTTGGCTTCCTTGGAGAGCTTGGTCTTCTCGATCCGCTCGGCCAGTTCCTGCAGTTCGTTACCTTCGTCGCCCTCGCCGCCGCCGAGTTCCGACTGGATCGCCTTGAGCTGTTCGTTGAGGTAATATTCGCGCTGGGTCTTTTCCATCTGGCGCTTCACGCGGCCGCGAATCTTGCGTTCCACCTGCAGGACGCCGAGTTCGCCCTCCATGAAGGAATAGACCATCTCAAGACGCTTGAGCGGGTCGGATTCGGAAAGCACCGCCTGCTTGTCCGAGACCTTGGCCGACAGCTGCGCGGCGACGGTGTCGGCCAGCTTGGCCGCATCTTCGATATCGCCGAGCTGTTCGCCCGCGTCCTGGCTGAGCTTCTTGTTGAGCTTGGCGTATTCGTTGAACTGGTCGACGACGGTGCGCATCATCGCCTCGACCTCGGTGCCCTCGGCCTCGGTCGGCGCTATCGCCTCAACTCCCGCGACCAGCATCTCGCCCTCATCCGTGGTTTCGGAGCGCAGGGTTTCGAGGCGGGCACGGTCCTGCCCTTCGACTAGCACGCGCACGGTGCCGTCCGGCAGCTTGAGCAGCTGCAGGACGCTGGCGATCACGCCGGTATCGTAGAGGTCGTCACGATCCGGATCGTCGCAGCTGGGATCGAGCTGGGCGAGCAGGAAGATGTCCTTGTCTCCCGCCATCGCCGCCTCAAGCGCGGCCACGGATTTCTCGCGGCCCACGAAGAGAGGCACGACCATGCCCGGGAAAACGACGATGTCACGCAGCGGCAGAAGCGGAAGCAGGTTCAATGCACTTGTCCAATCATCTCGCACGGGGACTGCATCTTGGCCCAGCCCCGGCATATTCCCGCAGGATATGGGGGGTTTTGGTCGCCTTGCAATCTTTTCGAGGCGAAAGGCCGTGGAAACCCGCCTGTTCGCTACAGGAAATTACCCTCATCACGTTGCGAGGGCATCCCCAGCTAGGTCCGATTTCGAGGTATAATGGCGTGAACCGCACCGTTTCAGCGCAAGACCTTAGCGTCGGCGCGTGGTCCTTCGACAAGCTCAGGACGAGCGGGCCAGGGGCGAAGACTGCAAAAAAGAAAAGCCCAGCCCGAACCACCGCTCAGGCTGAGCTTGTTGAAGCCCCGAAAAGGCAAACGCGCTTTAGAACGGCAGCTTGAAGCCCGGCGGCAGGCCCATGCCCTGCTGGGCCTTGGCGAGTTCCTCGTTCGCCACCGAGTCGGCCTTGACGCGCGCGTCGTTGTAGGCGGCCGCGATCAGGTCTTCGAGGATCGGCTTTTCCGAGGCCACCATCAGGCTGTCGTCGATGGCCACGCCGATCACGCGGCCCTTCGCCGAACAGCGGATCTTGACGAGACCGCCGCCCGACAGCCCCTCGACCTCAAGCTGGTCGAGCTTGCCCTGGGTTTCGTTCATCTGCTTCTGGATGGTCTCGGCGGCCGCTTGCGCGGCCTGGATCATCTCTTCCATCGACTTCATCTCAACGTCTCCAATTGCGGCCGCCACCGCCGATGGCGGCCTGGCGATCTTCCTGAATGAGTTCGGCGCCGGGGAATGCCGCCAGCGTCGCCTCGACCAATGGCGAGGATCGCAGCGCCTCGGCGTCGGCAGTCTTCTTTACCTGGTGCACTTCGACGAGGGTGGGCGCGCCTTCTCCCGCGACTTTCTCGACCTGCCAGCGTTCGCCGGTCGCGGCTTGCAGGCCGCCGCGCAGAACGGCGACGATGTCCTCGTTGAAGCCCGGCGGCTGGGCATAGCGCAGCAGGCCGGGCGAAAGCTCGACCACCCGCACCTGCATGCGCATGGTGTTCGCGGCGGACATCTCACCCGCATGCTCGACATCATCGACCAGCGCTTCCCAGCGCGGCGAGATCGCAGCCGGTGACATTGCGACAGGCGCGCCCGACGCGGCACTTCCCTGCTCGGCCACAGGAGCCGCAGGCGCTCGGGAGGCGATTTCCTCCAGCTTGCGGACCAGTGCGCCGGGGTCAGGCATGTCGCTGGCGTGCATGATCCGCAGCAGCGCCATCTGCGCCGCGACGAGCGGATCGGGCGCGGACTTCACCTCGTCATGCCCCTTGAGCAGCAGTTGCCACAGGCGATGGAGTTGCCCCGCCCGCAGCGACTTAGCCCAACCCTCGATCGCCTCGCGCTCCTCGGTGGAGTGCGCTTCGGCGCTGCCGCTGACTTGCGCCACGGCGACGCGGTGGGTCAGGTCCATGAGGCCGCGCATCAGCGCGATCGGCTCGACACCGAGCGCGAACTGGTGCGCGACGAGGTCGAGCAGATCGCCGCCCTTGCCGTCCAGGATCGCGGCGATGAGCTTGCGCTGCACGCTCTTGTCCGAGAGACCGAGCATGTCGCGCACCTTGTCGGCGCGGACCTGCCCTTCACCGTCAAGATCGGCATGCGCGATGGCCTGATCGAGAATCGAGAGGCCGTCGCGCACCGAACCCTCGGCGGCGGCGGCAACCATCGCAAGTGCCTCGGCCTCGGCCTCGACGCCTTCCTTCGCGCAGACGTGCGCGAAGTGGCCCGCCAGCATCGGCGCGGGGATACGGCGCAAGTCGAAGCGCTGGCAGCGCGACAGCACCGTGACCGGCAACTTGTCCACCTCGGTCGTCGCGAAGAGAAACTTCACGTGCGCCGGTGGTTCCTCAAGAGTCTTGAGCAACGCGTTGAAAGCATTGCGCGAGAGCATGTGAACTTCGTCGATGATGTAGATCTTGTAGCGCGCCGAGACGGCGGCATAGCGCACCGCCTCGATGATCTCGCGCACGTCGTCGACGCCGGTGTGGCTGGCGGCGTCCATCTCGATGACGTCGATATGGCGGCCCTCGGCGATAGCGACGCAGGGTTCGCACTGGCCGCAAGGGTCGATCGTCGGGCCACCCTGCCCGTCCGGGCCGATGCAGTTGAGGGCCTTGGCGATGAGGCGCGCGGTCGAGGTCTTGCCGACCCCGCGCACGCCGGTCATCAGGAAGGCATGAGCCAACCGATCGCGCTTGATCGCGTTGGCGAGGGTCTGGACCATCGCCTCCTGCCCGATCAGTTCGGCGAAGGTCTGCGGACGATACTTGCGCGCGAGCACGCGGTAGGGCTGCGCTGTCGTTCCGGCAGGGGCGGGCTTGGCCGAGGGCGCTTCGACGGGCTTTGGCTGAGCGGGAACGACGGCAGGTTCGGTTGCCTCGGCGAACATGGCGCTTTGCCCGGCTGCTTCGAGTTCGGCAGTGGTGGGCTTTGGCTCCGGCGTCGCTTCCGGCTCAGGAGCGCCGAACATCGACTGCTGCCCTGCTGCCTCCAGTTCGGCGGCATCGGGCTTGTCGTCAGCGTCGTCTTCGTCCCAGGGGGGCGTATCGCCGAACATGTCGCGTGAATCGTCCATCGTCGCTCAAACTAGGGGTTCGCGCCCGGGATGTCAGGAGGAAAGCGGCACGCTTACCGGCATGTTCCACAGCCTTCGCATCCAGAAGGACACAAAGACGTGAAAATTCAACGATGTAGAAAAATGAAGGAGCCGAACGACCCGCCGCAACCCGTTGTGGCTGCTTCCTTCCGGACCTGACCAAGTTGGCGGACGCAAACGCCCGTCCGACTCCCGAAGCGCCCTATGGCGGTGGTTTGACAGGAAAGCAAGCGTCAGACGTAATGGAATCGGCATTGGGCGATTTCCAGCCGCTGCTCCGCTCCACTTCCGGCGACGCGATAGACCAGCCTGTCCGCCTGATTGATCCGCCGCGACCACCAGCCCTGCAATTCGCCCTTGAGCGGCTCCGGCTTTCCGGTCCCCTTGAAAGGCGTCCGGCGGCACTGTTCGATCAGCGCATTCAGCCTTTCCAGCGTGGTACGGTCATTGGCGACCCAGTGCTGGTAATCCTCCCAGGCGCGAGAGGCGAAAACGATTTTCACTCCAGCCTCCTATGGCTGGACGAGATTGCGTTCCTGCCCTTCCCCCCCATCGAGCTCCCGAATGGAATCGCGCAGGCGGGTCGAATTCGCCGGGGTCGAGACAAGGTGCATGGTTTCGGCCATCGCGTTCCAGTCGGACAGCGAGACCACGACCACCGCTTCCGCCTTTTGGCGTGTAACGATGACGGGTGAACGATCGTCCACCACATGATCCATCAGCGCCTTGAAATTGGCGCGCGCTTCGGAGAACGGGAGCACTTCCATGACGTAAATATGTACAAAAATTTGTACAACGTCAAGTCGTGCCCCCTAATATCTCAGCGGAAGTTGTCGGCGTAAGCCTGGATCTTGAGCCGGCGCGGCGGCGTGGCGTGGATGGCGGCCTCGATGCCGTACTTATCGGCATAGGCCTTTGCCTCGTCCGAGGTCGGAAAGCGCAGGATGACTTGCTGCTGCATGTCGCCCGAACCGGCCCAACCCATCAGGGGATCGGGCTTCTTAGCCTCCGACGGTGTGAACTCGAGGGTCCACTGATCGAGCAGCGCCTTGCCGGACTGCATGGCGTTCTTCGGGCGTTGATAGATGCGTGCGCTCATGAGCCAGCGCTTTGCCCTCGAATCGAGGCTGAAATCAAGCGCGAATCACGCCTTGCGGCCTCCACCACCTTTCATGGCTTCGAAGGCATTGCGGGTCTTGAGGCTGGGGTCCTCGTTCCAGGGCTCGTCCGGCCAGCGGTGCCGCGGGTAGCGGCCTTTCATGTCGCGCTGCACGTCGCGCCACGATCCGCGCCAGAAGCCCGGCAGGTCGCGCGTGGTCTGGATCGGGCGGCCGGCGGGCGAAGTCAGCTTGAGCAGGAGCGGCTGCGACGGCTGGCCGAAACCGGGATGCCGGTCGAGCCCGAACAGCGCCTGCACGCGTATCTCGACGGAGGGGCCGCCCTCGTCCTCGTAGTCGATCGGATGGCTGGTCCCTACGGGACTGCGGAATTCTGCGGGCGCGAGGCGTTCAAGCTCCTGCTGGTCGTTCCAGTCCATCCGGTTGCGCAAGGCCTGCGACAAGGCGCCGCCATCGAGCGCGTCGAGACGGCGGCCGAGCAGCGGGCCGAGCCAGTCCTCGATATCCGCCAGCAGCGCCTCTTCGGACAGCGCCGCGATCCCGGCATAGCGTGCGCGGCGCAGAAACCCTTGCGCGCCCTTGCCCAGCGGCACCAGCGACAGGCCCTTGAGACGGATTCGCTCGATCAGGAAAGCGCGGATCGCCTCGGGATCGGGGGCTGGATCGGGTCCGCTCGTCAGGGTGATGGCGCCAATGCAGCGCTCCAGCCGCGCCTCGACCCGCGCGTCGCCCTCGTTCCAGCGCAGAATGGTGCGACGTTCGATGGCGTCACCCAGCCACGCCTCGACTTCGGCAATCTCCAGCGAGGCACCGGAAAGAATGCGCGCGCCTTTCGCCTGGCCCTGCGCATCACCGATCACCATCCACTCGCGCGCAGCCAGCGGCGAGGCGGGATCGAGCACGTAGCCCCGCCCCCCGGCGCTCAGCCACGTCTCGCCCGAACCGTCGCGGCGGCGTGCCAGCATGTCCGGGCGGCCGAGTGCGAGAAGCACGCCGGGCGGCAGATCGTCCGAAGCGCCCGCCCGCACCAGTCCGGCCGCACGGCGTGCCCAGCCCGAAGCCAGCTTGCGCGAGGCCTGCGCGCGGGGGGCACGATCGGCGTTCCAGCGCGAGAGCCGCTGTGCGAGATCGTCGCTACGGCCACCTAGACCGCGCTCCTGCAACAGCAGCGCCAGTTTCGCGGCATCTTCGCCCGCGCCGTGTTCAGCGGCGCGCAAGATCATCGCCGCCTGTGGCGGATCCATCGGCAGGCTCGCGACCTTGCGGCCGAACGCGGTAATGCGCCCCGCCTTGTCCAGCGCGCCGAGTGCGGCGAGGCCCTTGCGCGCCGCCTCCAGCGCAGGCACCGGCGTCGGATCGAGCCACGCCATCGCCTCGGGAGCGCCTGCCCCCCACTGCGCCAGCGCAAGGGTTAGCGGCGCGAGGTCGCTGGTCAGCATTTCCGGCGGGTCGAACTCGGGGCGGCCTGCATGCGCGGCTTCTTCCCACAAGCGGTAGGCGACGCCGGGCTGCTGGCGTGCGGCGCGCCCCGCACGCTGGGCGGCCGAAGCCCGGCTGGCGCGGTGCGTGACGAGCCGGGTCACGCCCGCCGCCTTGTCGAACTCCGCGCGGCGCGAAAGGCCCGCGTCCACCACCACCGAAACGCCGTCGAGCGTCAGCGAGGTCTCGGCGATGGCGGTCGCAAGCACCACGCGGCGGCATCCTTCTGGATCGCGCCGGATCGCTGCACGCTGGGCGGCGGGCTCGCACTGTCCGTGGAGCGGGAGGACCAGCGCGGAGGGCAGTTTCTGGACCAGCGCTTCCGCTACGCGCTCGATCTCGCGCACACCGGGCAGAAACGCGAGCACGTCGCCCCCCCGCCCTTCCTGTGCCGTCTCACGCCATGCGGTGAGGACGGCCGAGGTCACCGCATCCTCGATCCGCCTGTCCGGCGCGTGCCCAAGCCAGCGCAGGTCCAGCGGCCAGGCCTTGCCCGCGCTCTCGATGACCGGCGTGCCCTCGCCCAGCAGCCGGGCGAAGCGGGTGCCGTCGATGGTGGCCGACATCACCACCACCCGCAGGTCTTCGCGCAGGATGCTGCGGCTTTCGATCGCAAGGGCAAGGCCGAGGTCGCTGTCGAGATGGCGTTCGTGCGCCTCGTCGAACAGCACGGCGGACACGCCCGGAAGCTCCGGATCGGCAAGGATCGTCGA
Source organism: Sphingomonas sp. LH128 (assembly GCF_000293195.2). Taxonomy (NCBI): domain Bacteria; kingdom Pseudomonadati; phylum Pseudomonadota; class Alphaproteobacteria; order Sphingomonadales; family Sphingomonadaceae; genus Sphingomonas; species Sphingomonas sp. LH128. The sequence continues at coordinate 2,854 of NZ_ALVC01000214.1, read as the reverse complement.
GACGAAGATCGCCTCTGTCATCACCAGGACACGGGTGCGGGCCGAGCGCTTGACGTCGAGACGGGTGATGTAGCCGATCGTCTCGCCCGCCGCCTCGCCGAGCCCCTCGGCCATGCGTTCCGCAGCGGCGCGCGCGGCGACACGGCGCGGGGAAAGAAGGATGACGGTGCCGGTGCACCAGCCCTCGCCCAGCAGGGCGGGGGCAAGCGCGGTGGTCTTGCCGGCCCCGGGCGGCGCGATCAGCACCGCGCCCGTCCCCGCACGCAAGGCGGCGAGGAGGTCAGGCAGGACGGCATGGATCGGTAGCGTGCTCACGCCCGGGCGTTTAGCGTCTGATCCGCCCACTTGGAAGCGGCGCCGATCCATGCCCTTTACTGCCGCAAAATCACCGGATCGGCTGTAACTACGGGATCGTTTCGCAAGGCTCGTGCACTTTTCATAAAGACTTGGACACTATCCGGGATCACTTGCGAGCTCCCCGTTCTCGAATTGCAGACGCGCACCCCATGAACGTTGCCGGTCAGTACCCTCTCAGCGTCGCGCAGTATCTGCGCCTGCGCGAGCACATACCACCGCTGTACGGGCTGCTTTCGATCAATGCCGCCGTCCTGGCCTTCACCCATCGCCAGTTGGCGCCAACATTGCTGGTCTACACGATCCCGAGCATCCTGATCGCGGCGTGCGTCGTGCGCATGATCGTCTGGACCCGCCCGGTGAAGCCCGCCGACCTCGAACCCGAGGCGGTCCGCCGACGCCTGCGCCGCACCCATTTCTTCGCGGTGGCCTTTTCGATGGCCTTCGTCGCCTGGTCGCTGACGCTGGACCAGTACGGCGGCCCTTACGAGCACGGCCACGTCGCCGTCTTCGTCTCGGTAACGGTGCTGGGCTGCGTATTCTGCCTCAGCTTCCTGCCCCGCGCGGCCATGGCGGTCTGCGTCACCGTGCTGGGCACGTTCCTCACCTATTCGCTGTTCATCGGCCATGAGGTGCTTGTCGCCATCGCCGCGAACATCACCCTGGTCGCGATCGGTATCCTCAAGATCCTGCGCGATTCCTACCGGTCCTTCGTCGATCTCGAAACGTCCCAGCGCGACCTCAACAACGAGCGCCAGCAGGCGCAGATACTCGGCGAGGAGAATGCCCGCCTCGCCCAGACCGACGCATTGACGGGGATGCCCAACCGCCGCTTTTTCTTCGCCACGCTGGAAGGCCTGCTGGAGCGCGCCGGACCCGACGACCGCTTCAGCGTCGGCCTCATCGACCTCGACCGCTTCAAGCCGATCAACGACACTCACGGCCATGCCCATGGCGATCGCCTGCTGCAGATCATCGGCGCGCGCATGAACGCCGCCTGCCCTCCCGACGCCATCGTCGCCCGGCTCGGCGGCGACGAGTTCGGGCTGATCGTCATGAGCGGGCCACCCGAGGCCGAACGCGTCGCGAGCGACTTGTGCCGCGCCATCCGCGAACCCGCACGCATCGGCGACATCATGGTTTCCGTCGGCTGCTCCGCCGGCCTTGCCGTCTATCCGGAGACCGCAGCCAGCGCCAACCTGCTGTTCGACCGCGCCGACTTCGCGCTCTACCACGCGAAGAACCACAAGCGCGGCCAGTGCGTGCTGTTTTCGCAGGAACTGGAGCGACTGATCCGCAGCGAGCAGGCACTTGACGCAGCGCTGCAGCTGGCCGACCTGGAGAGCGAGCTGTCGCTGAACTACCAGCCGATCGTGGCGACCGACGATCTCGACACGATCGGCGTCGAATGCCTCGCCCGCTGGCACTCGCCCCGGCTGGGCGACATTGCGCCCGAACTGCTGATCGCCTCTGCCGAGCGCGTCGGGCGTGCACGCGACGTCACGTTGACGCTGTTCGACAAGGCGCTCGACGCACTGGCGCGGCTGCCTGCCGGTCTGCGCCTGTCGTTCAACCTGTCGGGCAACGACATCTGCAACCCGCAGACGATCGATGCCCTGCTCCAGCGCATGGCCGCTTCCGCATGCGATCCGCGCCGCGTGCTGATCGAAATCACCGAATCCTCGCTGATCTCGGAGTTCGCCATAGCCAGCGCCGCGCTTGAACGGCTGCGGCAGACGGGGATGCGGATCGCGCTTGACGATTTCGGCACCGGCTATTCCAGCCTGTCCTCGCTGCACCAGTTGCCGCTGGACATGGTGAAGATCGACCGCAGCTTCGCGGTGCGGCTGGACGAGGCTTCCGGCCGCCGCCTGATCACGGCGATCCGTCACCTCGCCCGCTCGCTCTCGCTGGAATGCGTGATCGAGGGAATCGAGACGGAGAACCAGCTTGTCAGCGCAAGGCTGGCAGGGTTTTCGCTGGCGCAGGGCTATTTCATCGCCCGCCCCATGCCGCTGGCAAGACTGCTGGACCGCCTTGCCCATCCGGGAACAGCCCGCTGGGATGCGGTGGCGGGCTGACGTCAGCCCGGACTGGCGCGCACGCCGTAATCGATGCGGATGCGTACCCATTCGCCGACCTGCGGCTTGCCGTTGATGCGCGGCGGGATCACCTGGAACTGCCACGCGGCGTTGAGCACCGCACGCCCGAAGCCCGAACCACGCGGCGACTCGCCAAGGATCTGGCAGTTCTCGACGTGATAGTGATCGATCGTCTGGCAGGCGACCATGCCCCAGCCCTCGGGCGGAGCATTGGCGGGCATGTAGCCGCCGAGCTGCGCATCGGTGGGCCTGCGGAACCAGTCTGCATTATAGAGCGTGGCGCCGCCCGGACCCTCGCCGGGACCATACGTGGAGCCACTGTTGCCGCCGCCCGAGGGGCTGCCGCTGCCCGAACTCTTCATGCCGCCGATATCGGCGGCCGCCCTGTCCGCCTTGGG